>DASQNB010000572.1:0-2645 GCA_035645175.1 Geodermatophilus sp. | reverse complement strand
GTTGCCCCGGTCGAGCGCGTCGAGCATCGCCTTGCCGCCGTCCTGGCCCGTGACGGCGTCGCACAGGGCACCGCTGAGCCGGCCGAGGACCGAGGTGTGCAGCAGGAAGCTCCGGACGGGCTCCGGCTGACGTTGCAGGACCTCTTCGACCAGGTAGTCGACGATGTAGCGGTCGTCCCCGGCGAAGCCTGCGATGAAGCCGGCGACGTCCTCGCGGCCCTGCAGGGACAGGCCCGCCAGCTGGAGCCCCGCTATCCAGCCTTCGGTGCGCCCCGCTAGCGCCTCGACGTCCCCCGCGGTCAGGTCCAGCCCCATGACCCCGGACAGGTAGGCCGCCGCCTCGTCAGCTGTGAAGCGCAGGTCGGCGACCCGGACCTCGACGAGTTCGCCGCGCGCGCGCAACCGGGCCAGCGGCAGTGACGGATCGGCGCGGGTGGCGATGACCAGATGGAACTGAGGTGGCAGGTGGTCGAGCAGGAAGGTCATCCCCTCCTGCACGTCCGGCGCCTCGATGACGTGGTAGTCGTCGAGCACCAGGACGACGTCGTTCGAGACGCCGGACAGGTCGTTGAGCAGGCTCTCCAGGATCGCCTCCGCCGGCGACTGGGGCGACTGCAGGAGCGAGCGAGCGCCGGCACCTACGGCCGGTTCAACGGCCTGCAGGGCGGCGACGAGGTACGTCCAGAACACCGCCGGATCGTTGTCGCGCGGGTCGAGCGACAGCCACGCCACGGACCGTCCGTCGGCGGGGGCTGTCGCCAGCCACTCCGTCAGCAGCGTCGTCTTGCCGAACCCGGCCGGAGCGGACACCAGCGTCAGCGCCGACTCCGTTCCGCGGGCCAGGCACTCGTCCAACCTGGGACGCGCCACCAGGCGGCGTCGCCCTCTGGGGACGCGAAGCTTGGTCTCGAGCAGCGGACCTGCCATGACCACCTCGCCTGGGAGGACCGACTTCGGCCGTCGACACATGTATCCATTGCCGGCGACACGACGCTGGGCTCCGGAGGGCATCGTGTCAGTGGAAGCCGCTCGGTGTCGATCGCCACCGCGATCGAGCAGGTCGGCAGATCGCCGACACGGTGGCCTGACGAGCAGCTGAAGCATGGCCGCCCAGCTGCTCCTATCCGTCCACGTGGCCCGCCGTGTCCGCGTTGTATCCGTGGTCGGCCGGCGGTCAGCCCTCGACCGAACACCTGGCCTGACGCCGTGCGAGCCGTGTGGGTCAGCCGCGTCGGCGGTTCTGAGGTCCTGGTAGTCGTCGACGACCAGAAATGGTGGTCAAGAAGCGCCACCTCGACCTAATCGACTTGTGCCACCGCAGTGGTTGCCAAGCGTGACGTGGTCGCGGAGCCCTGTCATCACGACCTCGTGAACGTGAGGTGAGTGACGCCGCTGGGTGTCGAGACCGCCTCGATGTCGTAGTCCGCCTCCAGAGCTTCGAGGCCGTCCCACAGCCGCACTCCGCGGCCGAGCACGATCGGCACCTGGACCAGGTGGACGTGGTCGACGAGCCCCGCCGCGATGAAGTCGCGGGCGACGGTCGGGCCGCCGCCGATGCGCACGTCCTGGCCGGCTGCCGCCTCGCGCGCGACGTCGAGGGCATCGGCGGGCGAGGCGTCGAGGAAGTGGAATGTCGTCCCGCCGGCCATCTCGATCGGCGACCGCGGCCGGTGGGTGAGCACGAAGGTCGGCGTGTGGAACGGCGGGTTCGGGCCCCACCACCCTTTCCACTCGGCGTCGTCCTGCCAGCCCGGGGGGCCGAACTTGCCCGCGCCCATGATCTCGGCGCCGATGCCCGGCTCGTGCTGCTGGGCGACCGCGTTGTCGATGCCGACGGTGCCGCCCGTGCGTCCCAGGATCGGGGCGCCGAAGCGGGTGGCGATCATCCACTCGTGCAGCCGGTGGCCGGCGTGGCCGAAGGGGGCGTCGGGTGCCTGGCCCTCACCGGTGGCGAATCCGTCCAGCGAGATGGAGAGGTTGTGGATGCGGGTCCGTGTCATCTGCTCGCTCCGTCTGTTCGGCTGCCTTCCGCGGGTGGAGACCTCCGCCGGCCTCGGCAGTCATCGGTCCTGTGCGGCTCGGCTTCGTCCGAGCTGAGGCGTCGCCGGTTTCTTGCGTCCTCGGGTTCCTGTGAGTCTGCCGGTTGGTGGGCCACGGCTTGATGGAAGTAGGTCGCCTCGCCCTCGGCGTGTGGGACGCGGCCGAGGCGGTGCATGAGGCTGCTGGGTGTACCAGGCCACGTAGTCGGCGGTGAGCAGCTGAACATCGCCGAGGCGCTGCAGCGGGCCGCGCCGGAACAGTGAGTGAGTCAACTCCATCGCCTCGGTCCGGTGTCCCTGAAGCCGCCTTCGGGGACACCTCGACGGCCGCTTGCGACGGACCTTTCACCCAGCCGCTCCTCCCTACGCCCCACTCGCGGAGCAACCCAAGTGGCCGGTCGATCCCTACTGCAGGATCACAAGATCAAGTGCCACACACCTCTTGCACCTCGGGTCTACCAATTCGTGGTGGCGGGTTACTGGAGCATCGTCAGCACAGTCGTCGGCATGGGAACCAGCGGCAGCCCCGAATACCGTGCACGACGGCGGGCGCAGGAGCAGCAACGGCGTCAGCGGGCCCAACGAACCCCGACGGCGGTCCGCTCC
>DASQNB010000571.1:0-3983 GCA_035645175.1 Geodermatophilus sp. | reverse complement strand
TGCGGACCCGCCCGGGGGCCCGGCCCGCCCAGCCGACCGGGCCGGTGCCGCGGACGGCGGCCTCGCCCGCGGCCCGCGTCCGCAGCGCCGTGGGCGCCCACCGCGCGCCCCTCGTGCTGCTGGTCGTGACCCTGCTGGTCGCCACGACGCTGGGGCTGCTGTTCCTCAACACCGCCATCGCGGTGAACTCGCTCAAGGCCACCCAGCTGGCGGCCGCCAACGAGGACCGCGCCCAGGAGGTGCAGCGCCTGGAGCAGCAGGTCATCGCCGGCGGCACGCCCGCCGAGCTGGCCGCCGCGGCACGCGAGGCCGGGATGGTGCCCGCCGGCGCGGCCGCCTACCTGGTCGTCGGGGAGGACGGCACCGTCACCCTGCGCGGGGAGCCCGTCCCCGCCGAGGCGCCGGAGCCGGCCGAGACGCCGGAGCTGCCCGACGACGCGGCGGTCCCCGTGGTGCCCGCGGCGCCCGTGGCCGGCGGCGAGGACTGACCGTGCCCGGAGCCCCCCGCCCACCCGCACCCCGCCGGCGCCCCGTGGACCGCATCCCGCCGCGCCGGGGCGCGACCGGCGCGTTCACGTCCCGCCGCGCCCCCGGCAGCCGCCGGCTGCCCGGCGCGCTCCGGGTCAGCAGCCGCCGGTTCAGCGTCGGGTTCGTCCTCGTCGTCGTCCCGCTGCTGGTGATCACCGGCAGGCTGTGGCTGCTGCAGGGCGTGGACAGCGGGCAGTACGCCACCGCCGCCACGCAGGACCGCATCCGCGTCCAGGACATCGCCGCCCTGCGCGGCTCGGTGGTCGACCGCGACGGCGACCCGCTGGCCTACACGCTCGAGGCCTCCCGGATCACCGCCGACCCGACGCTGGTCGCCGACCCCGCCCGCACGGCGCTGGCGCTGACCACGCTGCTCGACGTCCCGGTCTCCGAGCTCACCGAGCTGCTCTCCGAGGAGGGCCGGTACGTCGTCCTGGCCTCGCTGGTGCGGCCGGAGACGGTCGACGCGATCGAGGAGCTGGGGCTGGCGGGGATCTTCTCCGAGGACGACCCGCTGCGGGCCTACCCCGCCGGGTCGGTCGCCGGGCAGGTCGTCGGCTTCGTCGGCCGGGAGGGTCACGGGCTGGCCGGGGTCGAGCAGACCCTCGACGAGCAGCTGGCCGGCACGCCGGGGGAGCGGCGGGTCGAGGTCGGCAGCGGCGGACACCCGATCCCCTCGGGCATCGACCAGTCCACCCCCGCCGTCGACGGCGAGACCGTCGAGCTCACCCTCGACTCCGACCTGCAGTTCGTCACCGAGCAGCGGCTGCAGGAGGCCTGCCAGGACGGCGCCACCACCCGCGCCTCGGCCGTCGTCCTCGACGTGCACACCGGTCAGGTCGCCGCCATGGGCTCCTGCCCGGGCTACGACCCCGGCAAGTACGCGGAGACCGACCCGGAGCTGCTGGGCAACCCGATCGTCTCCAGCGTCTTCGAGCCCGGCTCGGTGCTCAAGGCGGTGACCCTCGCCGCGGCGATCGAGGAGGGCGCGGCCACCAAGGACACCGTGCTCAGCGTGGACGGGTCCATCGAGGCCGGGGACGTCGTCGTCCGCGACGCCCACGACCACGAGCCGCGCGACTGGACGGTCACCGGCATCCTCGCCAAGTCCAGCAACGTCGGCACGATCATGCTGGCCCGCGAGATCGGCGACGAGAAGCTGGAGGAGTACCTGCGGGCCTTCGGCCTCGGCCGCACCACCGGCATCGAGCTGCCCGGCGAGAGCGCCGGCATCCTCGAGGAGTCCGGCGAGTGGACCGAGAGCCGGGCGGCCAACGTGCCGATCGGCCAGGGCGTCTCGGTGACCACCCTGCAGATGGCGTCGGTCTACCAGGCGATCGCCAACGACGGCGTGCGCGTCGAGCCGCGGCTCGTCTCATCCGTCGGCGGCGAGGCCCCGCCGGCGCCGGAGCGCACCCGGGTGCTCAGCGAGTCCACCGCCGAGGACGTCGCGCACATGCTCGAGGCCGTCGTCGGCCCGGGCGGCACCGCCCCGCTGGCGCAGGTCGACGGCTTCCGGGTGGCCGGCAAGACCGGCACTGCGCAGCGGGCCAACCCCGAGTGCGGCTGCTACGCCGGCGGCGGCTACGTGACGACCTTCGTCGGGTTCGCCCCGGCCGACGACCCGCAGTACGTCGTCGCCGTCGACCTCGAGCGGCCGACCAGCGACGCCGAGGGCGGCCAGGTCGCCGCCCCGGTGTTCGCCGACATCCTGCGCCAGGCGCTCACCGCCGACGGCATCGTGCCCTCGGGGACGCCGCGGCCGGACTTCGTGCTGACCGGCCCGGAGGAGTAAGGACCCCCCTGCCCCCCGCCCCTCGCAGGCTCGCGGCGGGCCCCTGCAGGGAGGCCGTTCCAGTCCGTCACCAGGCTCGCGGCGGGCCCGGGACGGGGCCGTGGTGCGCCCCCGCGTGTGGGCGGCGGGTCGCCGTGGGCACGCCGGTAGATTGGAGTCCCGTGAGCGAGAGCGGGAGGGGGGCGACGGTCCGGCCGACGGGGAGCGACCCCCTGACCCTCGCCGACCTCGTCGACCTGCTCGGCCCGCCCGTCCAGGGGGACCCCGGCACCGCCGTCACCGGCGTGACGCTGGCCTCGGCCGAGGTCCGCCCCGGCGACCTGTACGCCGCCCTGCCCGGCGCGCGCACCCACGGCGCCCGCTTCGCCGCCGACGCCGCGGCGCACGGCGCGGCCGCCGTCCTCACCGACCCGGCCGGGCGCGCGGCCGCCGCCGCCACCGGCCTGCCGGTCTGCGTCGTCGACGACCCCCGCGCGCTGCTCGGCCCGGTCGCCGCCCGCGTGTACGGCGAGCCGGCCCGGCGCGTGCAGGTCATCGGCATCACCGGTACCAACGGCAAGACGACGACCAGCTACCTGGTCGAGGCGGGCCTGGCCGCCGCCGGCCGGGCGACCGGCCTGGTCGGCACCGTGGAGACCCGCACCCGCGGCCGCGCCGCCGACGGGACACCCACGGTCACCGCCCTGCCCAGCGTCCGGACGACGCCCGAGGCGCCCGCGCTGCACGCGCTGCTGGCCCGGATGGCCGACTCCGGGGTGCGGACCGTCGTCATGGAGGTCTCCAGCCACGCGCTGGTGCTGGGCCGGGTCGGGGGCATCCCGTTCGCCGCTGCCGGCTTCACCAACCTCGGCCGCGACCACCTGGACTTCCACACCGACCTCGAGGACTACTTCCTCGCCAAGGCCCGGCTGTTCGACGGCCGCGCCGCCGTCGAGGTGGTCGACGTCGACGACCCGTACGGACAGCGGCTCACCGGCATGCTCGGCGGGCGCCGCGCGGTCACCGTCTCCAGCCGGGGGGCCGACGCCGACTGGCGGGCCACCGACCTCGCGCCGGCCCCCGGCGGGGGGACGGCGTTCACCCTCACCGGCCCCGACGGGCGCACGTGGCCGGCGCGGGTGCGCCTGCCCGGGGGCTTCAACGTCGCCAACGCCGTCCTCGCCGTGGCGCTGCTCGACGCCGTCGGCGTGCCGGTGGGGACCGCGTTGGCCGGGCTGGCCGAGACGGTGGTGCCCGGCCGGATGGAGCCGGTGGACGCCGGCCAGCCCTTCGTCGCCGTCGTCGACTACGCGCACACCCCCGACGCCGTCGCCACGGCACTGGCCGCGCTGCGCGCCGCCACCCCGGGCCGGGTGCTCACCGTGCTGGGCTGCGGCGGCGACCGCGATCCCGGCAAGCGGGCGGCGATGGGCGAGGCCGCGGCACGGGGCAGCGAGCTGCTCGTCGTCACCGACGACAACCCCCGCTCGGAGGATCCCGCAGCCATCCGCGCGGCGATGCTCGCCGGCGTCCCCGCCGAGCGGCGCGGCGACGTGCTGGAGATCGGCGACCGCCGCGCAGCGATCGCCGCCGCCGTCGCGGCCGCCCGGCCCGGTGACGCCGTCCTCGTGGCCGGCAAGGGCCACGAGACCGGCCAGGAGGTGGCCGGCACCCTGCACCC
>DASQNB010000570.1:0-3167 GCA_035645175.1 Geodermatophilus sp. | reverse complement strand
GGGGGTGGGGGCGACACGCTCGTCGCAGCGGTGTCCGCTCAGCCCGACCAGTTGGACCCGCACGTGACCACGGCCTACCCGAGCTTCCAGGTGCTGGAGAACGTCTACGACACCCTGGTGGTCCCGAACGCCGAGGACCTCACCATGGAGGCCAGCCTCGCCGAGAGCTGGGAGACCAGCGAGGACCAGCTGACCTGGACGTTCACGCTGCGCGACGGGGTGACCTTCCACGACGGTAGCGAGTTCGACTCGGCCGACGTCGTCTACTCGTACAACCGGATCATCGACGAGGACCTGACCAACGCCGATCGGTTCGCCAACGTCGCCGCGGTCGAGGCGCCCGACCCGCGGACCGTGGTGATCCGGCTCAGCCAGCCGACGCCCAACCTGCTGGAGCGGATCGGCGCCTTCAAGGGGATGGCGATCCTGCCGGAGAACGCTGCGGAGGACCTCGACCTCACCACCGAGGCCAACGGCACCGGCCCCTTCCAGCTGGAGAGCTCCGACGCCAGCAGCACCGTGCTGACCGCCTACGAGGACCACTGGGGCGGGGCGCCGACCGTCGGCGGGGTCGAGTTCCGCTACATCACCGAGCCGACGGCGGCGCTGACCGCGCTGCAGAACGGCGAGGTGCAGTGGACCGACAACGTCCCGCCGCAGCAGATCGAGTCGCTGGAGGGCGACGACACCGTCGAGCTGCAGACGACGCCCAGCGTGGACTACTGGTACCTGTCGATGAACTACGCGCGGGCGCCCTTCGACAACCGCGACGTGCGGCGGGCGATCTCCTTCGCCATCGACCGCGAGGCGGTGGCCGAGGCGGCGTGGTTCGGGGCGGCCGAGCCGAACCAGACGGCCATCCCGGAGGCCAGTTCCTTCTACTCGGACTACGCCCCGTTCCAGCCCGACCCCGACCAGGCGCGCCAGCTGCTGCAGCAGGCCGGGGTGCAGACGCCACTGACCATGGGCCTGATGGTGACCGACCAGTTCCCGGAGACGGTCACGGCCGCGCAGGTGATCGCGAGCCAGCTGGAGCCGATCGGGATCAACGTGGAGATCGAGACCCTGGACTTCGCCACCTGGCTGGACCGCCAGGGGGCGGGCGACTACGACGCGTTCTACCTCGGCTGGCTCGGCAACCTCGACCCGGCGGCCTTCTACCAGGACCAGCACGTCACCGGTGGGACGAACAACTACCAGGGCTACAGCAACCCCGAGGTCGACCGGCTGCTGCAGGCGGGGGCGGTCGAACCCGACGAGGCCGCGCGCAAGCAGCTCTACGACCAGGCCGCGCAGATCATCGTCGACGACGTCTCCTACCTGTACCTCTACAACCCCGACGTGGTGCAGGCGTGGGTGCCGGGGCTGTCGGGCTACCAGATCCGGGCGGACAAGGCGGTCAACTTCGAGACGGTGGAGCTGCCCTGACCGGCTACCTCCTCCGCCGGGTCGGCCAGTCGCTCGTCGTCCTGGCAGGGGTGAGCGTCATCGTCTTCGGCCTGGTCCACCTGGTGCCGGGCGACCCGATCCGGCTCGCCCTCGGCACCCGCTTCGACCAGGAGACCTACGACGCCCTCCGTGCGCGTGCCGGCCTGGACCAGCCGCTGGTCGAGCAGTTCTTCGGCTGGGCGGGCCGGGCACTCGCCGGTGACCTGGGGGTGAGCTTCCGGACCGGGGAGACGGTCACCTCGCTGATCGCCGAGCGGCTGCCGGCGACGCTCACCCTGGCGTTCGCCTCGATCCTGGTGGCGCTGCTCATCGCCGTCCCCCTGGGCACGATCTCGGCGCTGCGGCCGCGGTCGGTCGTCGACCGGGTGGCCACGGTGCTCAGCCAGATCGGCATCTCCGTGCCGGAGTTCTGGATGGCGATCGTGCTGATCCTGGTCTTCGCCGGCACGCTGGGCTGGCTGCCCTCGGGCGGCTACGTCCCGCTGACCGAGGACCCGGGCGGCTGGGCGCAGCGGCTCCTGATGCCGGCGGTGGTCACCGGGGTGGTGTCCGGCTCGGTCATCACCCGGTTCGTGCGGTCCAGCGTCCTCGAGGCCCTGGGTGCCGACCACGTCCGGACCGCGCAGGCCAAGGGGCTGGCGACGCGGCAGGTCTTCACCTGGCACGTGCTGCGCAACGCGCTGCTGCCCCTGGTGACCGTCACCGGCGTGCAGTTGGCCTACCTGCTGTCCGGGGTGGTCGTGGTGGAGATCGTCTTCGCCTGGCCGGGCCTCGGGCAGCTCGCCCTGCAGGCGGTCCAGTCCCGTGACTACCCGGTCCTCCAGGGGGCGATCCTGCTGTTCGCCGTCGTCTTCCTGCTGATCAACCTGGTGGTGGACCTGCTCTACACCGCCATCGACCCGCGGATCCGACGATGACACACAGCCGAGTCCTGCTGCGGACACACAGCCGGGTCCTGCTGCGCATGACACACAGCCGGGTCCTGCTGCGATGACCGGCGCGCCACTGCCCGAGCCGGCAGCCTCGCCCACCGCCACCGAGGCCGGCGTCCCCTCGACGGCGCGGCCGCCGCGGCCGCGCTGGCGGCAGACCCTCGGCCTGCTCGCCCGCAACCCCACCGCCGCGGTCGCGGCGACGGTCCTGCTGCTCATCGTCCTCATGGCGGTCCTCGACGAGGCCATCGCCCCCACCGGCCCCAACGAGATCGCGGTCGAGGACCGGCTGCAGCCGCCGAGCCTCGCGCACCCGTTCGGCACCGACGACCTCGGGCGGGACATCCTCAGCCGGGTGGTGCTGGGGGCGGCCGTCTCGCTGCGGGTGGGTTTCCTGGCGGTCGCCTTCGCGCTCGTCGTCGGCACCGTCATCGGCCTGCTGGCCGGCTTCTACGGCCGGTGGGTCGACGACGTCCTGATGCGGGTCATGGACATGCTCTTCGCCTTCCCCGCGGTGCTGCTGGCCATCGCCGTCCTCGCCGTCCGCGGGCCCGGGTCGGGCAACACCGCGCTGGCGATCGGGATCGTCTACGTCCCCGTCTTCGCCCGCGTCACCCGGGCCAGCGTGCTCGGCGTGCGCGAGGAGGTGTACGTGCGGGCGTCGCGGTCGGTCGGCGCGTCGGACTGGCGGCTGCTCACCCGGCACGTGCTGCCCAACGCCGCGCCGCCGATCATCGTGCAGACCTCGATCAGCCTGGCCTTCGCCGTCCTGGCCGAGGCGGCGCT
>DASQNB010000569.1:0-3585 GCA_035645175.1 Geodermatophilus sp. | reverse complement strand
GTCGAGCTGCTCGTCGGGGATCGGCAGGTAGAGCCGGTCGCGGAACCCGGCCAGGTCCTCGGCGGTCAGCTTCTTCATCTGGTGGGTGGAGTTGCGGCCCTCGAAGTGGCTGCCGAGGGTCCAGCCCTTGATGGTCTTGGCGAGGATGACCGTGGGCTGACCCTTGTGCTCCACCGCCGCCTTGAACGCCGCGTAGACCTTGCGGTAGTCGTGCCCGCCGCGGGAGAGGTCCCAGACCTCCTTGTCGCTCATGTGCTCCACGAGCTTGCGGGTGCGCGGGTCGCGGCCGAAGAAGTGCTCGCGCACGTAGGCGCCGTCCTCGGCCTTGTAGGTCTGGTAGTCACCGTCGGGCGTGGAGTTCATCAGGTTGACCAGCGCGCCGTCACGGTCGGCGGCCAGCAGCCGGTCCCACTCCCGGCCCCAGATCACCTTGATGACGTTCCAGCCGGCACCGCGGAAGAAGGACTCCAGCTCCTGGATGACCTTGCCGTTGCCGCGCACCGGGCCGTCGAGGCGCTGCAGGTTGCAGTTGACGACGAAGGTGAGGTTGTCCAGCTCCTCGCGGGCGGCCACGCCGATGGGGCCGAGGGACTCCGGCTCGTCCATCTCGCCGTCACCGAGGAACGCCCACACGTGCTGGTCGGAGGTGTCCTTGATGCCGCGGGAGTGCAGGTAGCGGTTGAACCGCGCCTGGTAGATCGCGTTGATGGGGCCCAGGCCCATGGAGACGGTGGGGAACTCCCAGAACTCCGGCATCAGCCGGGGGTGCGGGTAGCTCGACAACCCGCCGCCGGGGTGGCTGACCTCCTGCCGGAAGCCGTCCATCTGCTCCTCGGAGAGCCGGCCCTCGAGGAACGCGCGGGCGTAGATGCCGGGCGAGGCGTGGCCCTGGAACCAGATCTGGTCGCCGCCGCCGGGGTGGTCCTTGCCGCGGAAGAAGTGGTTGAAGCCCACCTCGTACAGGGACGCCGAGGAGGCGTAGGAGGAGATGTGCCCGCCGACGGCGATGCCCGGCCGCTGCGCGCGGTGGACCATGATCGCGGCGTTCCACCGGATGTAGGCGCGGATCCGGCGCTCGACGTCCTCGTCGCCCGGGAACCACGGCTCGCGCTCCGGCGGGATGGTGTTGATGTAGTCGGTACTGCGCAGGGCGGGGACGCCCACCTGCTGCTGGCGGCTGCGCTCCAGCATGCGGAGCATGAGGTACCGGGCGCGGCCGCGACCGGCGTGGTCGACGACCGCGTCCAGCGACTCGAGCCACTCGGTGGTCTCGTCGGGGTCGGTGTCGACCAGTTGGCTGGGGAGCCCGTCGGTGATGACCGCGCGGGCTCGGCCGGTCTCGTTGCCGGCGTCACGGGCGGGATCGCCGCCGGACTGCTGCGGAGCGCTCATGTGCCCATCGTCCCCCGCGGGTGGGGTGCGCGTCACCCGTCACGCCCACCTGTCGGGACGACGGGACGGCGGCGGTCGCATTTCGACCGCTTGCACCTGACCAGGCATGCCCTACGCTTCCGCCAACGCCGGCCGTGGCCTCGGACGACCCGAGGCGGGGAGGACCGGTGCGGGCGGGAAGGGGTGACATGGCCGGGCTGCGGGGGAACGCTCCCGCTGGTCGTGTCCTGACCCGCCGCCGTCCGCCGCACCCCGCGCACCCGGCCGCGCGTCCCACTCCCACGAGACCCCACCGGCGCGGGCACGTCCGTGTCCCCCGGTCAACAGCATCGGAACCCATGGAGGAACAGCAGGGATGAGCGTCGACTCGGGCAGCGCCGGCATGGCGGCCCGGCTGGGCATCAAGCCGGGCATGGTCGTGCAGGAGCTCGGCTGGGACGAAGACGCCGACGAGGACCTGCGGGACTCCATCGTCGAGGTCTCCGGCAGCGAGATGGTCGACGAGGACACCGACGAGGTGGCCGACGTCGTGCTCCTGTGGTGGCGTGAGGACGACGGTGACCTCTTCGACGCGCTCACCGACGCGATCACGTCCCTGGCCGACGACGGCGTCGTGTGGCTGCTGGTCCCCAAGTCCGGCCGGCCGGGCCACGTCGAGCCCGGTGACGTCACCGAGGTCGCCCCGACCGCGGGCCTGTCGCAGACCAGCAGCGTCTCCGCGGCCAAGGACTGGTCGGGCATCCGCCTGGTCACTCCCAAGGCGGCACGCAGCCGCCGCTGAAGAAGGCCCCCCTGCCCCCCGCCACTCGCACGCTCGCGGCGGGACCCTGCAGGGGGGCCGCCCGGCCCGTGCCGGGGTGCGGCACGATCGGGCGCATGAGCATCTCCATCGGTGACGTCGCGCCCGAGTTCAGCCTGCCCGACCAGGACCGGCAGGTCGTCTCGCTGGCCGACCTGCGCGGGACGCCGGTCCTGCTGGTCTTCTACCCGTTCGCCTTCTCCAGCATCTGCACCGGGGAGCTGTGCCAGCTGCGCGACGAGCTGGCGGCCTACACCGACGCGGGCGTCCGGGTGCTGGCCATCAGCACCGACCCGGCGCCCGCGCTCAAGGCGTGGCGGGCCCAGGAGGGGTTCGACTTCCCGCTGCTGTCGGACTTCTGGCCGCACGGGACCGTCGCGCAGGCCTACGGCGTCTTCCACGACAAGGCGGGCATGGCCGTGCGCGGCACCTTCCTCGTCGACGCCGGGGGCCGCATCGCGTTCACCGAGGTCAACGGCCCGGGCGACGTCCGGGAGCAGTCCGGCTGGAAGGACGCGGTGGCGCGGCTGGCCGCCTGAACCCCGCCCGGGCGCGGCCCCCCGCAGCGTCCTTCACGAGTGGTCGGGGGCAGGGGGGCCCTTCCTCTACTCTGGGCGCGCGGGGCGCGTAGCTCAGCGGGAGAGCTCTCGCCTTACAAGCGAGCGGTCGCCGGTTCGATCCCGGCCGCGCCCACCCTGCATCTTTGACCTGCACGTTTGCCAGCGTAGCGTAGCGCGCTGGCGGTTGACGGTGCCCAGTGACGACGTAACAGTGCGCGCCATGGAACAGGAATGGACGGCGCTGCGACGCGACTTCGCCACCACCCTACGAGCGGAGAACAAGTCGCCTAACACGGTGCGGCTGTACACCGGAGCCGTCGACAAGCTCTCGGCCTGGTGCATAGAAACCGGTGGACCTGCGTCCCCGCTGGCGGTGACGCGCGGGGACCTCACCCGGTTCATGGCCGACATGCAGACGGAGTGGAAGCCGGGCACGTGCAGCCTGGTGTACCGAGCGCTGCAGCAGTTCTTCGGGTGGATGGTGCGTGAGGAAGAGATAGAGAAGTCCCCGATGGAGGGGATGCGTCCGCCGCACACGCCCGAGGTGCCCGTGCCGGTGCTGACGGACCTGCAGCTGCGTGAGCTGCTTGCAACGTGCAACGGTAGGAGCTTCACGGACAGGCGTGACCACGCCATGATCCGGCTGTTCGTGGACACCGGATGCCGTCGGGCAGAGATTGCAGAGCTGGCGGTGGACAGCGTGGACATGGCGAACCAGACCATCCAGGTGCTCGGCAAGGGACGCCGGATCAGGGTGGTGCCGTTCGAGTCCAGGACGGCGCAGGCGCTCGGCAGGTATCTCCGGATGCGGGACAAAGACCCGTGGGCCCACAC
>DASQNB010000568.1:0-1697 GCA_035645175.1 Geodermatophilus sp. | reverse complement strand
ATTTGTCCGTACGAAGGTAAGGTGACGTGCGCCACGTCGTCAACCCCCTGTGTCGGACAGGGCACGATGCTGGGAGGGACGGCGGCCGGTGCGTCGCCGCGGCGCTCAACGGGAGGAGGGCGGGATGTCCGTCGAGGGGTCCATGGCGTCCGAGGTCACAGACGACGTCCCGCCGCCGCTGGAGCTCGGCCGCGCCGCCGGTGCGCCCCTGTACGCGCAGATCCGCGATGCGCTCCGGCACCAGATCGACAGCCACTCCCTGCCGCCCGGGGCACCGCTGCCGACCGAGGAGGCCCTGCAGGCGCGCTACGGCGTCTCGCGGAGCGTGGTCCGGCAGGCACTCGGCGACCTCGCCGACCTCGGACTGATCGTCCGTCAACGCGGCCGCGGCAGCGTCGTGGCACCACGCCTCGAGCACCGGCGGCGCGCGGACCGGGCGGGCGGCCTCCGCCAGCAGGTCGAGGCCAGTGGCCACCACCTCCGCACCGAGATCGTCGAGCTGGCGGTCGACGAGGCGCCGTCCACTGCCGCCGCCGCGCTCGGGGTGACCGACACCTGGCGCCTCGAGCGGATTCGGCGGGTCGAGGACGAGCCGCTGGTCTTCATGCGCACGTGGCTGCCGAGGGAGCTCTTCCCGCACCTGTCGGCCGAGGACCTCGACGGCGGCTCCCTGCACGACTGGATGCGGGCGCGCGGCGTCGAGCCGCAGGGCGGCCCGCGCCAGTTGCAGGCGGTGCCCGCGGACGAGGCCGTGGCCACCCACCTGGACCTGGGCGTCGGCGTGCCGGTCCTCCTCCTGCAGGGGGTGACCCAGGACCAGTACGGGCGCGGGCTCGAGTGGTTCACCGCCTGGCACCGGCCGGACACCGTCTTCGACGTGGACGCCCACGTCCGGCCCCGTCCGCCCGGGGCGGGCGGCGGCGAGGAACTCGGACGGGTGCGCGAACTGGTGCAGGAGCTGGCCCTGCTGCTCGGTACGCAGTCCCCGCAGGCCTGAGGAGACGAGGGGCGAGCACGTGGCGGACCATCCGGAGCTGCGCGGTCAGGTGGTCGCGCTGGGCGCGTCGCTGTTCACCCGCGGCTTGACCGCCGGTCGTACTGGGAACCTGAGCGTCCGCGTACCCGGGGGCTTCCTGGTGACCCCGACCGGGGCGAGCCTCGGACAGCTGTCGACCGACCAGCTCAGCCTCGTCGGCCTGCAAGGGGACCACCTCGACGGGCCACGGCCCTCCAAGGAGGCGTTCCTGCACGCAGCCGTCTACCGGGCCCGGCCGCAGGACTCCGCGGTGGTGCACACCCACAGCACCCACGCGGCCGCCGTGTCCTGCCTGGCCGACGTGGACCCGCACGACGTGCTACCGGCCCTGACGGCCTACTACGTCATGCGAGTGGGCCGGCTGCCGCTGTTGCCATACCACGCTCCGGGCGACCGCTCGCTCGAGGAGCTGGCGGAACGGACGGCCCGCGCGTCACACGCCACGCTGCTGGCCAACCACGGGCCGGTCGTCTCTGCCGTCGACCTCGCGTCGGCCGCCGATGCCGTCGAGGAACTGGAGGAGACCGCCCGCATCCACCTGCTGCTGCACGGCCGGCGGACGCGGCTGCTGACGCCCGAGCAGGTCGCGGCGCTCCGACGGACCTGAGGCAGCGGGGTCAGCGGCCCGTCCCCCGCGCTCCTGCCACTGCCGGACCCACGC
>DASQNB010000567.1:0-3497 GCA_035645175.1 Geodermatophilus sp. | reverse complement strand
ACTGGTACCGCGACTTCGCCAACTCCGGCGTCGGCACCACCCTGGTCAGGCAGCTCGGCCTGCCCCGCCCGGCCGTGCTGCGCCGGTACGAGCCGGGCGCGCCGCTGCTGACCGGCCCGGCCGTGGTGGGCACCGCCGGTGGGGGCCGGCTGCTCGCGTCCCTGACCGGGGTGCTGCAGGACGCCGGCATGACCGTGCTGTCCCCGGAGGCCACGGACGGCGGGCGCGTGGGCGCCGTGCTGCTCGATGCCACCGGGCTGACCGGTCCGGCCGACCTCGCCGCGGCGCACGAGTTCCTCGCCCCGGCGGTCAGGCGACTGGGCCCCTCCGGCCGGGTGCTGCTGCTCGCCGACCCGCCGTCGGCCGCCGACTCCCCGGCGCAGGCCGCCGCGCGGCAGGCGCTGGAGGGGCTGGTCCGCTCGATCGCCAAGGAGCTGCGCGACGGCGGGACGGCGAACCTCCTGTTCGTACCGGCGGGTGCGGAGGCCGCGGTGCCCGGCCCGGTGCGGTTCTTCCTCTCCGGCCGCTCGGCCTACGTCGACAGCCAGGTGGTCACCCTCACCGCGGCCGGCGTCCCGGCGGGCCAGGACGAGGAGCGTCCACTCGCGGGGATGGTCGCCGTCGTCACCGGTGCCGCCCGCGGGATCGGCGCGTCGATCGCCCGGGTGCTGGCCCGCGACGGCGCGCACGTGGTGGCCGTCGACGTCCCGGCCGCGGGGCAGTCGCTGGCCGAGGTCGCCAACGAGGTCGGCGGGACGGCGTGCCAGCTCGACGTCACCGCGCCCGACGCCGCGCAGCGGCTCATCGGGCACCTGCGCCAGCGGCACGGCGGGGTCGACATCGTCGTCCACAACGCCGGCATCACCCGCGACAAGCTGCTGGTCAACATGGACGCCGCCCGCTGGAACTCCGTCATGGCGGTCAACCTGCAGGCGCAGCTCGACATCACCCAGGCCCTGCTGGACGCCGAGGGCGTGCTGCGCCCCGGCGCCCGCGTGGTGGCGGTGAGCTCGCAGTCCGGCATCGCCGGCAACCGCGGGCAGACCAACTACGCGGCGTCCAAGGCCGGGGTCATCGGCATGGTCCGGGCCTGGGCGCCGGCGTTCGCCGGGCGCGACGCGACGATCAACGCGGTGGCGCCGGGCTTCATCGTCACCGAGATGACGGCGAGGATGCCGTTCGGCACCCGCGAGATCGGCTCCCGGATCAACTCGCTGCAGCAGGGCGGCCTGCCGGTCGACGTCGCCGAGACGATCGCCTGGCTCGCCCAGCCCAGCGCCGCGGGCGTCAACGGCCAGGTCGTGCGGGTCTGCGGCCAGTCCTTCCTGGGGGCGTGATGGCCCGCACCGTGCTGGGGTCGGCGCCGTCGATGCCCGCGCTGTTCGCCAAGGCGGCGCTGACCGCCCGCGGCCGCGGTGGCGACCTGCCCGACACCCGGCTGGCCCGCACCGGCGTGCTGGTCGACGCCGCCGGGGTCGCCGCGTACGCGCGGGTCTGCCGGTTCCCACTGGCCGACGTGCTGCCGCCGACGTACCCGCACGTGCTCACGTTCCCGCTGCAGGTGGCGCTGATGAGCGACCGCACCTTCCCGCTCGCGCTGCCGGGGTTGGTGCACGTGCGCAACCGGGTCGACGTGCTGCGGCCGATCGGGGTCGACGCGCCCCTCGACCTGGAGGTCCGGGCCGAGCGGTTCGCCCGGCACCGCAGCGGGGCGACGGTCGACCTGTGCGCGTCGGTCTCGGCCGGCGGCGAGGAGGTGTGGCGGTCGCGGTCGACCTACCTGGCCCGCGGGGCGAACGCACCCGAGGATGCCCCGGCGTCCGACCTCGACCTCGCCGTCGGCGACCTGCCCGAGGGGACCATCCGTTGGCGGGTGCCCGACGACGCCGGACGGCGCTACGCCAGGGTCTCCGGCGACGTGAACCCGATCCACCTGTCGGGGCTGACCGCGAAGGCGTTCGGCTTCAAGCGGGCGATCGCGCACGGCATGTGGGTGAAGGCCCGGGCGCTCGCCGCGCTGTCCGGCCGGCTGCCCGAGGCGATGGCGGTCGACGTGGTGTTCCGGAAGCCGCTGCTCCTGCCCTCGACGGTCACCCTGTCGACGGCACCGGTGGACGGCGGCTGGGACCTCGCCGTCCGGAACACGGGGTCCGGCGCCGAGCACCTGCTGGGGACCGTCCGCCCGTTCTGACCGGCCTCGTCCCCCGGCGCCGCGACCGCGCCGGGGGCGGTGCCGAGGCTGCGCGACGCGGCGCCGTCCGGTGAGGTGGGGGCATGAGCCAGCCGGACCCGACCGCCCACCCCCGGCCGCTGCTGCGCCGCCCCTTCACCTCGCTGGACGGCGAGTGGGGGTTCGCCGCCGACCCCGACCTCGCCGGCACCGTCGGCGCCGTCGCGTTCGACCGCACCATCCAGGTGCCCTACGCGCCGGAGACCCCGGCCAGCGGCATCTCCTGGAAGGGGGCGCTGAACCGCGCCTGGTACCGCCGGCGGCTGCCCGGCCGTGCGGGGGACCGGCGCACCGTCCTCCACTTCGGGGCCGTCGACCGGGTCTGCGACGTGTGGGTCGGCGGCGCGCACGTCGCCTCCCACGAGGGCGGCTACACCCCGTTCAGCGTCGACGTCACCGACTCCCTGGGGGACGACGGCGCCGACCTCGTCGTCCGGGCCGACGACGACCCGCTGGACCTCGAGGCGCCCCGCGGCAAGCAGGACTGGCGCGACGAGCCGCACGAGATCTGGTACCCGCGCACCACCGGGATCTGGCGCACGGTCTGGCTGGAGCAGGTCGGCGCGCGGCACATCGCCGACGTCCAGTGGCGGGGCGACCCGCGCACGATGCGGGTCGACGTCCGCGTGCAGTTCGCCGTCCCCGTCACCGGTGCGCGGCTGCACCTGCGGCTGCGGTCCGGCGAGCGGTTGCTGGTCGACGACGTGGTGCGCGTGGACGGCGCGGTCGTCGAGCGGACCGTGCAGGTGGGGGACGGCGGCTTCGACGACCGCAACCGCCTGCTCTGGCGTCCCGGCCCCCACCCGGCGCTGCTGGACGCCGAACTGGCCCTGGTCGCCGGCGACGGCACGGTGCTCGACGAGGTGGCGAGCTACACGGCGCTGCGCTCGGTGGAGGTCGGCGACGGGCGCCTGCTGGTCAACGACCGCCCGGTGCCGCTGCGTCTGGTGCTCGACCAGGGCTACTGGCCCGACACCGGCGCCACCCCGCCCGACGTCGCGGCGCTGCGGCGCGACCTGGAGCTCACCCGGGCGCTGGGCTTCACCGGGGCCCGCAAGCACCAGAAGACCGAGGACCCGCGCTGGCTCGCCCTCGCCGACCGGATGGGGCTCATGGTCTGGGCGGAGATGCCGTCGGCGTACCGGCCCGGGCCGACGGCGAGCGCGCGGCTGCTGCACGAGTGGGCCGACGTGGTGGTCGCGCACCGGGGCCACCCCAGCGTGGTCGCCTGGGTGCCGCTCAACGAGTCGTGGGGCGTGCAGGAGGC
>DASQNB010000566.1:0-5667 GCA_035645175.1 Geodermatophilus sp. | reverse complement strand
GAGTGGTGGGAGCAGGGGGGTCCTTATTCAGTGCGCGTTGGCCAGCGGCGGCGGGTGGTCCGGCTCGCCGGTGCGGGCCGCCGGGTCGATGGGGGAGCGGGCGGCCTGGCAGCGGGGGCACCAGTAGGTGATCCGCTCCTGTAGGTCCGGGCCCTGATCCCCGCGCAGGATCCGCGTGCCGCAGCGCAGGCACGGGCGGTCCTTGCGGCCGTAGACCCAGTGGTCCCGGCCGCGGCGCAGGTCGCCGGTGGTGCTCTGCTCGGGGCGGTCGCGGTTGGCCAGCATGAGCGAGCGCGTCCGCTCGACGAGCCCGGGGAGGTCCTCGACGTCGGCCACCCGGGCCCACGGGTGGACGCCGCCGACGAACAGCGACTCGACCTTGTAGAGGTTGCCCGGGCCGCACAGGTTGCGCTGGTCGAGGATGGCGACGCCGATCTGCTCGTCGGGGTGCGACCGCAGCCGGCGCAGCGCCTCCTCGAGGTCCCAGTCCGGGCCGAGCACGTCGGGGCCGAGGTGGCCGACGAGCTGGTCCTCGTGCTCGGTGCGCACCATCGCCACGTCGTGCAGCCGGTAGCCCACGCACTCCCACTCGTCGGTGGCCAGGACGGCGCGGACGGAGAAGGCCGGGCCGCCGCGCCACCGGGTGCCGTGCCGGTAGATGTGCCAGCTGCCGTCCATCCGGTAGTGCGTGTGCAGCGTCCAGCCGTCGGTGAACCGGGTCAGCATGTGCTTGCCGCGCGGCACGACCTCCGAGACGGTGCGGCCGGCGAGGTCGGTGGCGGCCAGCTGGGGCACCCGCAGTTCGCCGCGGCGCAGGGTGGCGCCGGCGAGCGCGGTGTCCATCCGCTTGGCCGCCAACCAGACGGTGTCTCCCTCGGGCACGGTGCCAGTGTCCCCCGGCCGCACCTGCCCCGCCCGGACGCGGCGCAGGTCACCCCGGCGGCGGGAACGCGCAGCTCCGCCACGGTGCTGAGTCTCCCGTGCAGCGACGTGACCGATCGACGAGGTCCCCGGGCACCGCGCCGGAGGCGGTGGTCGCGGCCGCCGAGCCGATCACGGTCACCGTCGCCCGCGATGTGCGTGTCGACCGGCGCGAGTCCTTCGAGCAGTGGGCCGCCGAAGTGCTGGGCATGGCCGCGGAGTTCCCGGGCAACCTGGGCACCAGCCTGCTGCGCCCGGGCCCGGGCTCGACCCGCTACCACCTGGTCTACCGGTTCGCCGACGGCGAGTCGCTGGCGCGCTGGGAGCGTTCGACGGAGCGGCGGGCCGCGCTGCAGCGCGTCGAGCACCTGACGAACCGCGTCGACTACGCCCACGTGGCTGGCCTGGACAGCTTCTTCACGGCGCTCACCCCGTCCCGACCGGGCCCCCGCTGGCGGATGACCGTCCTGACCGTGGCCGCCGTCTTCGCCATCACGCTGGCCTTCCAGCTGCTGGTGGCGCCGCACGTGACCAGCTGGCCGATGGCCGCGCGGCTGCTGGTGTCGGCGGTGGTCGTCGTGGTGCTGCTCGGCTACGTCGTCATGCCGGTGCTGTCCCGGCTGTTCCGCCGCTGGCTGCACCCCTCGCGCGACTGAGGGAGGCCCCCTGCCCCCGCCACTCACACGCTCGCGGCGGGTTCCTGCAGGGGGGGCCGCCCTCCTCCCCACCCATCGGAGAAGACCCCGTCCTCCCCACCTTTCGGAGAAGGACCCGCTGCAGGGTCCCGGGACCAGGCCGGCGGTGCCCTAGAGGTGGCCGCGCGGCCGGTTCAGGCGCGCAGACGCAGGCCGCGGGGGGTGGCGGCGAAGCCGGCCGCTTGCAGCGCCGCCGAGAGCGGTGTCGACTCGTGCACCGAGGCGCCGTCGGCCTTCTGCACCACCATCCGGCCCAGCGCGCCCGCCGCGACCGCTCCGGACAGCGCCGTGGCCGCCTCCTTGAGCGCCGTCTCCTCCTCGGTCCAGGACAGCAGCGTCCTGCCGCCGCGCTCCACGTAGAGCACCAGTTCCCCGTCGACCAGCACGACCAGCGCGCCGGCCTTCCGGCCCGCCCGGTGTCCGGCGCTGCGCCGGCCACCGCCGGTGCCCTCGCCGACGTCGACCGCACCGCCCGCGTCACTGCCCGCGTCGCCGGAGGTGCCGCCCGGGCGCTCGGGCCAGGGCAGGGCCGCGCCGTAGACGTTGGCCGGGTCGGTCGCGGCCAGCACGACCGCGCCACCGGGGACCCGGTCCGGTGAGGCGAAGCTGCGCAGCCGGTCGACCGACCCCGGCGTGCCGAACTGGGCGGCGCCGAGGGTCTCCACGAAGTAGCCGCGCCGGGCCCGGCCGTTCTCCTCGAAGGCCCGCAGCACCGGGTAGACCGCGGAGAAACCGCCGGAGACCTGCTCGGCCATGACCGCGCCGCGGGTCAGCACGCCGTGTCGCTCGAGCAGTGCCTCGGCGCGGGCCGTCGTCCGCTTGGTGGCATTGGTCTCGCGGTCGGGGAGCCGGGACCACCGGCCGGCCATCGTGGGCGGCCCGCTGCGGGTCGGCATGGCCGGGCGGCCCAGCCGGGTGCGCCCGTAGCGGCTGCGGTCCAGCCGGGCGCGGGGCGGGGCCGGCTGGCGCTTGTGCGTGCCACCCCCGGACAGCTTGGTGCGCAGCGGCGCCAAGGTGTCGTTGGTCAGCACGCCGGACCAGACGAGGTCCCACACGAGGTCGGCGAACGCGTCGTCGTCGGTGGAGCCGGCGAGGTCGGACAGCCCGCGGAAGAACAGCGCCTGCCCGCCGGCCAGGTGGTCGAGCACGGTGGCGCCGGCCTCGGGCAGCTCCAGCGGCTCGGGCAGCAGCAGGGGAGCGAGGTCGGCCGGCACCAGGCTGACCCAGCCGTCGCCCCCGGGCAGGCCACCGGCGCCGGCCCACAGCACCTCGCCGGCGCTGGTCAGCTCGTCGAGCATCGCGGGGGAGTAGTCGCGGACCCGGGCCGGCAGCACCAGCGACTCCAGCGCGCTGACCGGCACGAGCGCTCCCGCCAGCTGCTCGACGACGGCGAGCACGCCGTCCGGGCCGCGCATCCGGCTGCCCACCGACTGCCAGGACGGGGTGAAGCGCGCCAGGGTGTCGACCGGGACCGGCTCGACCTCCTGGCGCAGCCGAGCCAGGCTGCGCCGGCGGACCGACCGCAGCACGTCGGCGTCGCACCACTCCTGGCCACTGCCGCCGGGGCGGAACTCCCCGGTGACCAGCCGGCCGGTGCCGACCAGCCGCTGCACCGTCGCGGTCACCACCGCGACGCCGAGCCCCAACCGCTGGGCCACCTCGCCGGGCTGGAAGGGGCCGTGGGTGCGGGCGTAGCGGCCGACCAGGTCGCCCAGTGGGTCGGGCACCGGCTCGGTGAACACCTCGGGCACCCCGACCGGCAGCGCGGTGCCCAGGGCGTCGCGCAGCCGGCCGGCGTCCTCGATGGCGACGTACCGCTCCTGGCCGGCGATGCGCACCACCAGGGCCCGGCGGGCGGCCACCAGCTCGTCGAGCCATGCCTGCGGCACACCGCGGGCGGCGGCCTCGGCGGGGGTCAGGTCGCCGACGATGCGCAACAGGTCCGCGGCGCCGTCGGGGTCACGGGGGTGCCGCTCGGCCGGCAGCCGCTGCAGCTCGCTCTCGACCTCGGTGAGCGCCTCGGCGTCGAGCAGCTCACGCAGCTCGGAGCGGCCCAGCAGCTCGGCGAGCAGGCCGGTGTCGAGGGCGAGCGCCTGGGCCCGCCGCTCGGCCAGCGGCGCGTCGCCCTCGTAGAGGAACTGGCCGACGTAGCCGAACAGCAGCGACTGCGCGAAGGGGGAGGCGGCCTGCGTCTGCACGTCCACGACCCGCACCCGGCGGGAGCGGACGTCGCGCATCAGCTCGACCAGGCCGGGCACGTCGTAGACGTCCTGCAGCACCTCGCGGGCGGCCTCCAGCGTGATCGGGAAGCTGGCGAAGTCGCTGGCCACCGACAGCAGCTGGGCGGCGCGCTGGCGCTGCTGCCACAGCGGGGTGCGCCGGCGCGGGTCGCGGCGGGGGAGCAGCAGCGCGCGGGCCGCGCACTCGCGGAACCGGCTGGCGAACAGCGCCGAGCCGCCGACCTCGGCGGTCACCTCGCGTTCGACGTCGTCCGGGTCGAGGACGGCGAGGTCGCCCTCCGGCGGCTCGCCGGTGGTGTCGGGCAGCCGCAGCACGATGCCGTCGTCGGAGTGCATCGAGGCGACGTCGACGCCGTAGCGCTCGCGCAGCCGGGCGGCGAGCACCAGCGCCCACGGCGCGTTGACCTGGGCGCCGAAGGGGGAGTGCACGACCAGCCGCCAGTCGCCCAGCTCGTCGCGAAAGCGCTCGACCAGCAGGGTCCGGTCGTCGGGCAGGTGGCCGGTGGCCTGCTTCTGCTCGGCGAGGTAGGCCAGCAGGTTGGCCGCGCCCCACTCGTCGAGGCCGGCGGCGCGGGCGCGGTCGAGCCCGGCCTCGGGCGTCGCCGTGCCGACCTCGCGGAGGAAGGCGCCCAGCGCGCGGCCCAGCTCCAGGGGGCGGCCGGGTGCGTCGCCGTGCCAGAACGGCATCTTCCCGGGCTGTCCGGGCGCCGGGCTGACCAGCACGCGGTCGTGGGTGATCTCCTCGATCCGCCAGGAGGAGGAGCCGAGCAGGAAGACGTCGCCCACCCGCGACTCGTAGACCATCTCCTCGTCGAGCTCGCCGACCCGGCGACCGCCGCGGCTGTCCTCACCGCCGACGAGGAAGACGCCGAACAGGCCCCGGTCGGGGATGGTGCCGCCGCTGGTGACCGCCAGCCGCTGGGCGCCGCCGCGGGCGGTGAGGGTGTCGGTGACGCGGTCCCACGTCAGCCGCGGCCGCAGCTCGGCGAAGGCGTCGGAGGGGTAGCGGCCGGCCAGCATGTCCAGCACCGCGTGCAGCGCGGAGTCCGGCAGCGAGGCGAACGGCGCGGACCGGCGGACCAGCGCCGCCACCTCGTCGACGGTCCGCGGCCGCTCGGAGACGACCGCCACGATCTGCTGGGCGAGCACGTCGAGCGGGTTGCGCAGGTAGCGGATCGACTCGATCGCGCCGGCCTTCATGCGCTCGGCGACCAGCGCGCACTGCACCAGGTCACCGCGGTACTTCGGGAACAGGACGCCGCGGCTGACCGCGCCCACCTGGTGCCCGGCCCGGCCCACCCGCTGCAGGCCCGAGGCCACCGTGGGCGGCGACTCGACCTGGACGACGAGGTCGACCGCGCCCATGTCGATGCCCAGCTCGAGGCTGGAGGTGGCCACCACCGCCGGCAGCCGGCCGGACTTCAGCGCCTCCTCCACGATCGCCCGCTGCTCGCGCGAGACCGAGCCGTGGTGGGCGGCGGCGACCGGCTGCACGCCCTCCGGGACCCCGCCGCCGGAGCCGGCCTGGGCCATGAGTGCGGCGGCGTTCGTACCCGGGGGGACCGGCTCACCGGTCGCCCGCTCGTAGGCCAGCTCGTTGAGCCGGCTGGTCAGGCGCTCGGCCAGCCGCCGGGAGTTGGCGAACACGATGGTGCTGCGGTGCGCCTCCACGAGGTCGAGCACCCGCTCCTCGACCGCCGGCCAGATCGACGACCGCGGCTGGTCGCCCGCCGCCGAGCCGTCGAGCTCGCCGGTGGGCTGGCCCAGGGTGCTCATGTCCTCGACCGGGACGACGACCGAGAGGTCCCACT
>DASQNB010000565.1:0-3649 GCA_035645175.1 Geodermatophilus sp. | reverse complement strand
CAGCGTGCCGCCGTCCTCACCGACCGGTACCGGCGCGTCCAGCCGGCCGTGCCGCACCCGCAGGTCGTCGAGCATCCGCAGCGCCTGCCGGGCGAACCAGCCCAGCTCCGGGTGGTTGCGCTTGTCCTCGAGCTCCCCGATGACGACGAGCGGGAGGACCACGTCGTGGTCGCCCATGCGCAGCAGCGCACCGGGGTCGGAGAGCAGGACGGAGGTGTCGAGGACGAACGTGCGCCGAGTGTTCACGAGTCGACTCCCGTGGGGCGCTGCCTCGGTGACGAGGCGCGCCCCGGCTCGAAGGTGGCCGGGCCCCGGCCGAGGAGCCGGGTACCGGCCCCCCTGGTCGACGAGATCGTCAGCACCAACCGGGCCTCCCGTGGACGGCGAGGTGAGCTCGCCCTCCACCGCGGACGTTAGGCCCGCGAGGTGACAGGAACATGTCGGGGAGGGGGCGTGTCCCTCCTTCGGGGCACCAACGGCACCAGCCGTCTCAGCGACGGCGGGGCCGGACGGCGACCAGCACCCACACCAGCGGCACCAGCAGGACCGGCCACTGCAGCCTCAGGTCGCCCAGCCACCACAGCCCGCCGACGAGCAGCACGGCCAGCCACCCCGCCGTCCACAGGCCCAGGTCACGGGCCTCCTCCGGGCTGCGCTGCGCCATGTCATCCCCCGCCACGTCACCCCACCCGACCGCTCAGCCGGTCCGCAGCTCGCCGGCGACCGCGGCCGGCGTGAGGGGCTCGTCGAGCAGGCGGACGAAGCGGTCGGCGACGGCCTGGTCGGCCGGGCGCGCGTCCAGCCACCGCGAGAGCAGGGCGAAGCCCTCGACGTAGGTGGTGGTGTAGGCGCGCCACAGCGGGTGGGTGAGGAACCGCAGCTGCTGGCGGGCCCGGTCGCCGTTCACCAGCGACCAGCGCTGGATGTAGGCGGCCACCTCGTCCTCACCGGCGCCGCGGTCGTGCAGCAGGACGGCGGCGTCCTGGCGCACCCGGTTCAGCGGCGCGGCGGCCGCGGCGATCCGCTCGGCGAGGTGCCCGTCGAAGTGCAGCCCGAGGTCGCCGAGCACCTCGGCCGCCCACGGGCCCCAGCCCTCGCCGATCGCGGCCTGCACGCCGAGGTCGGCCAGCCCCTCGGCCATGAGGCACTCGGGGGTGTTGACCAGGAAGACGGTGTGCTCGAGCCGGGAGCCGCGCTCGACCAGCCCCAGCTCCTTGCGGCAGTGCTCGGTGTGGTGCCCGGGGTAGGCCTCGTGGGCGACCAGGTGCGGCAGCTGGCCCAGCCGGTGCGGCAGGTCTGCGTTGATCGCGACGCGGGAGCGGAAGTCGCCCTCGTAGTAGTTGAACCCCGACCACGGCTGGTCGGTGACCACCTCGTAGCGGACGGTCTCCACCTCGGGCAGCCCGTACTCGGCGCGCACCCGGTCGCGCAGCGCGCTGGACAGGGCGTGCACCGCCTCGGCCAGGCGCTCCGGCGGGCACTCCTCGCGGCGCCGGTGCGCGGCGTAGCGCTCGGCCAGCGGACCGCTGCCCGGCAGCAGCCCGTCCAGCTCGGCGTGCGCGGCGGCGTAGGCGGCCGGGTCGCCGAGGGTGAGGTCGACCTGGAAGTAGCTGCGCACCTCGTCGAGGAAGGACACCGGCTCGCCGGCCATCTTCCGGGCGGTGCACTCCAGGCCGGTCAGCTGGCCGCGGATGAAGTCGGCGCGGTCGGCCGGCAGGTCCGCGGCGGCCAGCTCGCCCAGCAGCGCGCGGGCCTGGTCGCGCAGCCCCTGCGGGGTGGGCGCCGGCTCGTCGGCCACCGCGGCCCGGACCCGCCGGTCGCCGGTGTAGGCGTCGACGAAGCCGGACTCCAGCCGGTCGAAGCGCAGCCCGAGCCGCACGTACTCCAGGGGGACGTCGAGCGGGCGCGCCATGACCAGCAGTTTCTCAGCCGCCGAAGCGCCGGTGCCGGGCGGCGTAGGCACGCAGCGCCCGCAGGAAGTCGACGCGGCGGAAGTCGGGCCAGTAGACGTCGGTGAAGTGGAACTCCGAGTGGGCGGTCTGCCAGAGCAGGAACCCCGACAGCCGCTGCTCCCCGCTGGTGCGGATGACCAGGTCGGGGTCGGGTTGGCCGCGGGTGTAGAGGTGCTCGGCGATGTGCTCGATCTCGAGGACGGCGACCAGCTCGTCCAGCGTCGTCCCCCGCGCGGCGTGCTCGGCCAGCAGCGAGCGGACGGCGTCGGCGATCTCCCGCCGTCCGCCGTAGCCGACGGCGAGGTTGACCGTCGCGCCCGGCCGGTCGCGGGTGGTCTCGGCGGCCTCCTTGAGGACGGCGACCGTCTCGGCCGGCAGCAGCTCCAGGGCACCCACCGGGCGCAGCTGCCAGCGCCGGCCGGGGCCGGCGAGGTCCTCGGCGACGCCCTCGATGATGCGCAGCAGCGGGACGAGCTCGGGTTCGGGCCGGGACAGGTTGTCGGTGGAGAGCAGGAAGAGCGTGACCACCTCGACGCCGGCCTCGTCGCACCAGCCGAGGAAGTCGGCGATCTTGTCCGCGCCGCGCCGGTGGCCGGCGTTGGGGTCCTCGAGGCCGATGGCACGCGCCCACCGCCGGTTGCCGTCGACGATCACCCCGACGTGCCGCGGGATGTCGGCGCCGTCCAGTGCCCGGGCCAGCCGGCGCTCGTACACCTGGGTGAGGACGTCACGAACCCACTGCCGCACCCCCACGGGGGGTCACCCTAGGCCCACGCCCCGGCGTCCCGTGCACCCGTCGCCGACCTGCGGGAAGGTCCCGGGGGCTGCCAGGGACGTCACAGCCGACTCCCGTCGCAGCCCTCCCTACGGGTGCGTAACCTCGGCGCATGAGCGACCCCCGCGAGCAGGGCCGGGACGAGGGCAGGGCCGTCCGGGTCGAGGCCGACGGCGCCCAGATCGACGCGTCCGCCGGCCCGGCGGTGGCCACCGTCGTCGGGGAGGGCGAGCAGGTCGAGCGGACCTGGACCGCCGCCGACTTCGGCCACGACAGCGACTGGGACCACCCCGACACCCGGCCGCGGATGCGCGGCTGGCTGCACCTGTTCTCCTTCTTCGGCGCGCTCGTCGCCGGGGCCGTGCTCATCCCGCTGGGGTCGGTGCTCGGTGCCCGCGCCGGCTTCTCGGTCGCCGTCTACTGCGTGACGATCTGCGGGCTGTTCGGAGTCAGCGCGCTGTACCACCGGCGCCGCTGGTCACCGCGCGGCTGGAAGATCATGAAGCGGCTCGACCACTCGATGATCTTCTTGTTCATCGCCGGCACCTACACGCCGTTCGCGCTGCTGGCCGTGGAGCAGCCGCTCGGCTACTGGGTGCTCGCCGGGGTCTGGGCCGGCGCGCTGGCCGGCGTCTCCCTCAAGCTCACCTGGCCGACCGCACCGCGCTGGGTCGGCGTGCCCCTCTACATCGGGCTCGGCTGGGTCGCCGTCTTCATCCTCACCGACATCCTGCAGATCGCCGGCGTCACGTCGCTGGTGCTGCTGGCCGTCGGCGGCGTGCTCTACACCCTCGGCGGGGTGGCCTACGCGCTCAAGTGGCCCAACCCCTGGCCCGGCGTCTTCGGCTACCACGAGGTCTTCCACGCGATGACCGTCGTGGCCGCGATCTGCCACTACATCGCCGTGTACTTCGCGATGTAC
>DASQNB010000564.1:0-4498 GCA_035645175.1 Geodermatophilus sp. | reverse complement strand
GGGACGCCGGACCGGTGCCGGCGCCAACGGGGGCGCCGGCCGTCGGGGAAGGGGGCCACCGCCGGTCCGGGGGAGCCCGGTTCGACGGTGGTGGGTCAGACGGTCGGCCGTCGACTGCACTGCCGCTCCTCCTCGTACTCGTCGTCTGCGACCGGCGGGGCCCGCCGACCGGGAGTCGGGGCCGGGTGCCGCGGAGGAGATGAGAGAGGCCGCGGATCCCGGTTCGGGTTCCGCGGCCTCGAGGAGGTCCTGTCGAGCGTCAGCTCGGAGGGGGTCTCCTCGAGGAGGGGTTCCCGAGGGTGGTGCCGTCGTGCTGGGTGTTCGTGCGCTTGCTGACCTGCGGGTAGCCGGTGGTGCCGAAGGCGTCGATCGCCGGCGTGCCGATGAGGGCGGTGCCGAAGGCGTCGGGACGCCGGGTGCCGAAGGCGTCGGGACGCCGGGTGCCGAAGGCGTCGGGGCGCAGGGCGCCGAAGGCGTCGGGGCACGGGGTGCCGACGGGGGGCACGGCGACGGCGCGCGGGCGCACGACGACGGGCGCCCCGACGCACCAGGCAGCCGCACGCACGGCGAGGCCCACCGGGCCACGAGCCCCGGCGGGGGCGAGGGTCCACATCGTGTTGGTCACGTCGCCCACCTCCTCCGGGGGTCGGATCACGGCCGTGCGGCCGGTCTCGGGATCTGGCGCGCCCGAGTTCCCCCGGGCGCGATCAGGACAGTAGGGGCCGCCGCAGAGGCGGTCAACGCAATTAACCGGCCCGGGTGTGGGCGGTCCCGGACATCCGGTCGCCGTGACCGGACGGAACGACTCAGGAGCCGAGGGTGGCCAGCACGTCCTCGCCGTAGAGCTCCAGCTTGCGGGCCCCGATGCCGGGCAGGCCGGCCAGCTCGCGCAGGGACGCCGGGCGGCTCTCCGCGATGGCCTGCAGCGTCGCGTCGGTGAAGACGACGTAGGCGGGGACCGAGGCCGAGGCGGCCGTCTCGCTGCGCCAGGCGCGCAGCCGCTCGAACAGCTCCCCCGCCTCGCCCTCGAGGACCACCTTGGCGCGCTTCTGCTTGCGCTGCGGGGGTGCCGCCGTCGGCGTGGACCCGGGGACCAGCCCGTCGAGGAACCGGCTGCGCGGCCGGGGCCGGCGCCCACCGGCGTTGCGGACCAGCGACCACGACAGGGTCAGCTGCTCCCGGGCGCGGGTGACGGCGACGTAGAGCAGCCGCCGCTCCTCCTCGACCGCGTCCGGGCGGGACAGCGACTGGGAGATCGGGAGGACGCCGTCGACCAGGCCGACGACGAAGACGGCGTCCCACTCCAGGCCCTTGGCCGCGTGCATCGAGGCCAGCGTGACGCCCTGCACCGTCGGGGCGTGCTGCGCGTCGGCACGGGCGGCCAGGTGCGACACGAAGCCGGCGAGGTCCATGGTCGGGTCCTCGGCGACCAGGTCGACGGCGAGGTCGACCAGCGCGGCGAGGGACTGCCAGCGGTCCCGGGCCGCTCCCCCGGGCGGCGGACGGTGCTCCACCCAGCCGGTGGAGGCCAGCACGTCACGCACGGTGGGCACCAGCGCGCCCGGGTCGGTGCCCCCGGCCGCGGCGCCGCGCAGCAGCAGCAGCGCCTCCCGGACCTCGGGCCGCTCGAAGAACCGCTCACCGCCGCGCAGCACGTAGGGCACGCCGACGGCGCTCAGCGCGTTCTCGTAGACCTCGGACTGCGCGTTGATCCGGAAGAGGACGGCGATCTCGGCGGCCGGTGTCCCGGCCTCGACCAGCGCCCGGCACGCCTGGGCGACCGCGGCGGCCTCGGTGGGTTCGTCGGGGTGCTCGAAGAAGCGGGGTGCGGGCCCCTCGGCACGCTGGCCCAGCAGCCGGAGCCCGGGCAGGCCCTTGCGTGGCGGCGCCTGGCCGATGAGCTTGTTGGCCATGGCCACGACCTGTGGTGTGGAGCGGTAGTCCCGCTCCAGCTTGACCACCTCGGCGTCGGGATAGCGGTCGGCGAAGCCGAGCAGGTAGTCGGGGTCGGCGCCGGTGAAGGAGTAGATCGTCTGGTTGGGGTCGCCGACCACGCAGACGTCGGCCCGGCCACCGAGCCAGGCGTCGAGCAGCCGCTGCTGCAGCGGGTTGACGTCCTGGTACTCGTCGACGACGAAGTGCCGGTACTGCCCGCGCACCTGCCGGGCGACGTCGGGGTGCTCCTCGAGGGCGAAGGCGGTGACCAGCAGCAGGTCCTCGAAGTCCAGCGCGCCGTCCCGCTGCTTGGCCGACTCGTAGCTCGCGTACACCCGCGCCACCGCGGCCGGCTCGAACGGCGGCTCGCGGCCGGCGGCCTGCGCCCGGGCCGGGTAGTCGTCCGGGGTGGCCAGCGTGGTCTTGGCCCACTCGATCTCGCTGGCGAGGTCGCGCAGGCTGGTGCGGTCGGTCGACAGCCGGGAGCGGGAGGCGGCTGCCGCCACCAGCCGCAGCTTGTTCTCCACCAGGGGCGGCATCGGGCCGCCCAGCACCCGCGGGGCGAAGTAGCGCAGCTGGCGCATGGCCGCGGCGTGGAAGGTGCGGGCCTGGACGCCACCCACCCCGAGCCCGGCCAGGCGGGACCGCAGCTCCCCGGCGGCCCGCGCGGTGAAGGTGACGGCGAGGACCTGCTCGGGCACGAAGGCCCCGGTGTGCACGCCGTAGGCGATCCGGTGGGTGATGGTGCGGGTCTTGCCGGTGCCCGCACCGGCGAGGATGCAGACCGGCCCGGACACCGCCGAGGCGGCGGCACGCTGCTCGTCGTCCAGCTGGGCGAGCACCGCCTCGGCACCCTCCACCCGGACGTCCCCGGGTGCACCGGCGATCTGCGACATCGGCCTCCCCGTCTCCCGTCGATGGCCGGGACCCATCCTCCCAGCCGGCAGCGACGGGCGGGGGAAGCATCCCCAGGGGCGCGGCGTTGGAGCCCGTGACCGTCCGGCATGCCATGCCCGGTGCCACGTCGACCAGGAGGAACGCCTCGATGACCGCCGCCCCCGCCGCAGTGACCATGTACACCACCACCTGGTGTGGGTACTGCGTGCGGCTCAAGAAGCTCATGCAGCGCGAGGGCATCGACTACGCCGAGGTCGACATCGAGCAGGACCCCGCCGCGGCCGACCTGGTCATGCAGGCCAACGGGGGCAACCGCACCGTCCCGACGCTGCTCTTCCGCGACGGCAGCGCCCTGACCAACCCGAGCATCGACCAGGTGAAGGCCCAGCTCGCGCAGTCCGCAGGAGCCTGACGGCGGGTGATCTGGCCGCTCCGCTGCGCGAGGGGGCATAGTCGAGGCGGACGGGTCGTACCGTAGCCCTCCCGTCCCCGGCTGCCCGCCGGGCCCAGCCCCTCGCGGAGGCCGCCCAGTGAGTGAGCGCACCACCCCAGCGGAGTGTCCACCGGCGCCGGCGTGGCACGGTTCCGGGGGCCGCACGAGCCAGGGCTGGGAGCACGCGACGACGGCGGAGGAGCCGTCCGGCGCGGAGCAGCCCATCGTGGTGGTCGCCCGCACCGGTCGCGGCTGGTCGGTGTTCGCCCCCGGCCGCGCCGACGACGTCGACGACCTGGTGGAGGGCATGACCCTCGCCGACCTGGTCAGCGAGGAGCTGGGCGCGCTCGTCGAACCCGACCGCGGCGCCCGCCGCGCGGCCCGGGGCCCCGCCGGGGGAAGCGACCCGGACGCCGATCCCCGGGACGTCCGGGTGGCCGCGCTGGAGCGCACCGTCGCCCAGCTCGAGCACGCCCTGGCCGCCCGGGTCTCCACCGAGCGGGCCATCGGCGTCCTCGCCGAACGACAGGCCACGACGCCGCAGGCGGCCTTCGAGCAGCTGCGCCGCGACGCCCGCTCGCAGGGGCGGCCGGTGCCCGAGGTGGCCCGCGAGGTGCTCGACGGCCAGGCCGCCCGCGTCGCCACGGCGGAGGCCGAGGTCCCCGCCGCGCTGAGGACCGCACCGCGCACCCCGGCCCGCGAAGCCGGCCGCGCGCCCCGCACCCGCTCAAGGACCGGGCGCGGGCCCGCCGAGGGCCGGTCCTGACCCGACCGGAGCCGCTGACGCCCGAGGCGCTGGCCGACCGGCTGGCCGCGCTGCTCGCCGCTACCGAGCCCGAGCCCGGGGCGAGCGCCCTGCGGGTGGCCGTGGACGGTCCCGACGTCGCCCGCCCCGACGAGCTCGCGGCCGCGGTGGCCGACCGACTGCCGCCGCTGGGCCGCCCCGCCGTCGTCGTCCCGGCCGGCGGGTTCCTGCGCCCGGCGTCACTGCGGCTCGAGCACGGCCGGACCGACCCCGACTCCCGGTACACCGACTGGCTCGATGCCGGCGCGCTGGCGCGGGAGGTCCTCGACCCGGTCGGCCCCGGTGGCTCCGGGGAGTACCTGCCGGTGCTGTGGGACGTCGTCCGCGACCGGGCCGCCCGCGTCGCCCCCCGGCCGATGCCGTCCCGCGGGGTGCTGCTCGTGCCGGGTGCGCTGCTGCAGGGGGTGGGGCTGGCCTTCGACGTCGTC
>DASQNB010000563.1:0-7295 GCA_035645175.1 Geodermatophilus sp. | reverse complement strand
TGGGTCTGCGTGGTGCCATGGCGGTCGCCGGCGCGGTGCTGGGCGTGGTGCTCGCGGCCGTCAACTGCTGGTGGATGCGCGTCTACTACGCCGAGCTGCGGGATCAGCAGTGAACCCCGGGGACACACCGCTGGCCGACCGCGACGCGGCTGCCGCGCAGCTCGCCGCGCTGCAGGCCGACCGGGAGGCGCTCGCCGAACGGGCGATGCAGCCGTGGTGGTACGACGTGGTGCTGGGCGTGCTGACCGCCACGTTCCTCGTGTCCTTCTCGCTCGAGGCCGCCTGGGCGCCGCCCGTGGCGGCGGCCCTGTACGCGCTCGGGTCGTGGTGGCTCGTGCGCGTCTATCGGCGTCGCACCGGCACGTGGGTCAACGGTGACCGACCGGGCGCCACCCGACAGGCCTGGCGCACGTGGGTGGTGTTCTCCGCCGTCGTCCTGGCGCCGGCGGCCGTGCTCGAGTGGGCGTTCGACGTACGTGGCGCACTGGCGGTTGCCGGCGTCGTGCTCGGCGTGGGCGTGGCCGTCATCAGCCGGTGGTGGACCCGCATCTACGTCGCCGAGCTGCGTGGCGAACGGTGACCGCGGTCGCGCCGCGCTTCGACACGGTCATCCACCCGCCACCCCGGCTGCAGGTCTGCGGCCTGCTCGCCGCCGTCGACACGATGGACTTCGCCGCGGTCCGCGACACCGTCGGCGTCAGCGACTCGGTGCTGTCCAAGCACGTCAAGCAGCTCGAGGAGGCCGGCTACGTGGGGGTCCGCAAGGCCACCCGCGCCTCCCGGCTGCGCACCAGCCTGGCGTTGACGAAGGAGGGCCGCGCCGCGTTCGACGCGCACGTCGCCGAGCTGCGCCGCATCACCGGCGGCTGAGAGGACCCCCTGCAGGCCGGCAGCGGGGGGCCGGCCGGGAGAGTGGGCGCCGTGGCGGACGCGGGACGGGCTGCGCGGGCGGCCGACCTGGCCCTCGTGGTCGCCACCGCCCTCGCCGTCACGCTGGCCCTCGACGTCCTCGACCTGCCCTCGCCGTCCCTCTTCGGCGGCCTGGTGGCCGGGCTGGTGCGCGGACTGGCCGGACGCCGCAGGCTCGCCGTCCCCCGGCCGGCCACGACGGCGGCGCAGGGGCTGATCGGCGTCTCGATCGGCGCGCTGGTCGACCTGGACACCCTCGAGGCGATCGGCCGCGACTGGCTGCCGGTCCTGCTGGTCACCGTCGGCACCCTGCTGATCAGCGTGCTGGCCGGGCTGCTCATGCGCCTGCAGCCCGGCGTCAGCCCGGTGACCGGGGCATTTGCGATGGTCGCCGGGGGCGCGTCGGGCATCACGGCGATGTCCCGCGAGCTGGGTGCGGACGAGCGGATGGTCGCCGTCCTGCAGTACCTGCGGGTGCTGCTCATCGTCGTCCTCATGCCGGTGGCGGCGGCGGCCCTGTTCGGCGCCGAACCCGGCTCCGGGGGGACGACGGTGGACGACGCGGAACCCGGGTGGCCGGCCGGGCTGCTGTTCGCCGCAGTCTGCCTGCTGGCCGGTACCCCGCTGGCCCGGCTGCTGCGGATCCCGGTGCCGACGCTGCTCGGACCGATGCTGGTGGCGGCCGGGCTCGACCTCGGCGGGCTCTCGGGCGGGGCGGACGTGCCCGCGCCGCTGGGGACGGCGGCCTTCCTGGTCATCGGGCTGATGGTCGGGCTGAACTTCGACCGGGACAGCCTGCGGACCGTCGGCCGGGCGATGCCGCTCGCGCTCGCCGTGATCCTCGGACTGGTCGCCGCCTGTGCCGGACTAGGTGCGGTGCTCGCCACGACCACCGGCGCCAGCGCGTTGGACGCCTACCTCGCCACCACCCCCGGGGGTCTCTACGCGGTGCTGGCCACCGCCCAGGACGGCGGCGCCGACGCCACCTTCGTGCTCGCCGTGCAGGTGCTGCGGCTGTTCGTGATGCTGCTCTCGGCGCCGCTGCTGGCGCGCTGGCTGCGCCGCTCCGAGGGCGGCTGAAGGAGGCCCTCCCTACCCGCCGCCGGGACCCAGCAGGGAGGCCGCCGCAGGCCCAGGCCACGCCAGGGGAGGGCCAGGTGCCCCGGACGGCGCCGTGCCGCGGCGGCCGAGCGCGCCTACCCTCGACCGGGTGTCGGAGGAGGTGAGGGAGTTGTCCGAGGACCAGACCGGCGCGGACGCCGGCACGCAGGACGCAGTACTGCTGTTCGTCGGTGGCCCGCTCGACGGTCGGGTGGAGATCCGCGAGGCGCGGCACGGGGAGCCCCTGCCGACCGTCACGCACGTCCACCTGCACGACGGCCCCAAGGTCGTGCACCGCTACGACCTGACCCCGTTGGGCCCGCAGGCCGGGGTCTACCACCTGCGGCCGCGGCAGCCGGCCCGCGACGAGTCCGTCGCCGAGTGAGCCCGGACCCGACCGGTCCATCCGTCACCCCCGGGGCCTGACGGACGGCACTGGCGCCGGGTGTCCCCCGGCGGCCACGGTCGACGGGTGACCGAGGACGACGCCCGTGCGTGACCCCCTGCTCTGGCTGCACGTCGCGACCGGCACCGCCGGCCTGCTCACCGGGCCGCTGTGGCTCGTCGCCCGGCTGCGGGGACGGCGTGGCGACGGCCTCGCGTGGGCGCACCTGCTGGCGGTGGCGGCCGTGGCGGTCAGCGGCGGCGTCCTGGCCGTGACGACGCCGGGCCTGGCCTGGCTGCTGCCCGTGGCCGTGCTGACCGGGGGGCTGGCGGTGGCCGGCGCGCTGGCCCGCCGGCGGGCCTGGCCGCACTGGCGGACGCTGCAGCCGCACCTGCTGGGCGGCTCCTACATCGCCCTCGTGACCGGCGCCCTGGTCGCGTCCACCGGCGACCCGGTGTGGTGGGTGCTGCCCGCCCTCGCCGGTCAGGTGCCCATCGCCGCCGCGAAGCGACGGCTGCACCGCGAGGCCGCGGTGATGCCGATCGCTCACCTGCGGCGCAGCACCAGCGCCAGGTAGCCGAACTCGCTGCGGTGCGCCTGCCGGACGTCGACCTCGCTGCGGGCCTCGGCCAGGACCGCGGCCGTGGCGGGGTCCGGGTCCGGCCACGCGTCGATCGCCGCGGCCAGCGGACCGTGGTACTCGTCGGTCCAGTCCGCGTCGGGCAGCAGGTGCGTGGCCAGGACCTGGTAGCCCGCGGCCCGGGCCGCCGAGACCAGCGCCGCCTCGTCGCGCATGTCGGGGTACTGCGCCCAGAACGTGCGCGCCTCCTCGGAGGGGTCGGCCGTCGTCCAGACCGCGTCGGTGAGCACCAGCACCCCCTCGGGGCGCAGCAACCGGCGCCAGTCGCGCAGCGCGCGGTCGACGCCCATGAGGTAGGCCGCGCCCTCGGACCACAGCAGGTCGAAGGTGCCGTCGGGGTGGGGGAGCGCGGTCATCGACGCCCGCTCGACGGCGACCCGGAGCCCTGCGCGCGCCGCCGCGGCGCGGGTGCGGTGCAGGAACGGCTCGTGCAGGTCCAGCGCGGTCACCCGCGCGCCGGCACCGGCCAGCACCAGCGAGGCCCGCCCGGGACCGCAGCCGACGTCCAGGGCACGGGGGGACGACGGCAGCGGCGCGGCGACGTCGAGCAGGGTCCGGGTGGTCGCGTCCGAGCCCACGCCCTCGCGCGGGAGGTCGGCGTGCAGGGCCCAGAAGACCGCGGCGGCGTCCACGGCGGTCAGCGGTGGAGGGTGCGCAGCGCCGTCACCACGTCGTCGAACACCGCCCGCCCCAGCGCCGCGCCCTCTCGGCGGGCCGAGCCGGGCGGGAGCAGCAGCAGGCGGTCCAGCCGTACCTCGCTGGGCCGCCCGCGCGGGTCCCAGCCGCCGCGGCCGACGTCCATCCACCGGCGGCCGTGCCGGGCCTCGTCCGCGGCGTCCCGGTCGTGGTCCTGGCTGGAGAGCATCAGGCCGACCAGGCCCGTGCCGCGCCGGCCGACGACGAGCACCGGGCGGTCCTTGCCGCGGCCGTCGCCCTCGTCATAGGGCACCCACGCCCACACGACCTCGCCGGGGTCGGGCTCGCCGTCGTCCTGCGGGCGGTGGACCAGGTCGACACCGGCCAGACCGCCGGGGAGGTCGCGGACGCCCCCGCGGTCGGGTGCGACGGGCGCCGCCGGGCGAGCGGTGGCGGGGCTCAGGACCGTCCGCAGCAGCCGCCCGAGCACCCGGGGCAACGAAGGTCCGGCCATGCCCCGCACGCTAACGGGCCGCCCGGACACGGACGCCAGGGACTCGTGTGTCACGTGTGACACACGAGTCTCGAATTCACCCCATCTGGGGTTCGACCTGCCGATACGGGGGCACCATGGGCCCACGGGGCCGACGTGATCTCCCCGGGAGAGAGGGGGGTCGTCATGACCTCGGCTGAGCCGCTTCCCCCTGCATCGCCGCGGGGGCGCGAGGTGAAGGCGAGCGTGCTCGCCGCCTTCCAGCTCGTGGAGGACGCACGCTATCTGGGCGCCGGCCCGCGCACCCGGCGCGGACGCAGACGGGCCATCGCCGAACGCACCGTCGCCTACCGGAAGCTGGCCCGGGACCTGCGCGTCGGCTGAGAGAGGACCCCGTCCTCCCCACCCTTCGCAGGCTCAGGGCGGGACCCGGGACGGGGCCGTTCTCCGCACTCGGGAGCCTCCTCAGGCGACCACGGCTGCCGATCGGGGTAGGTGGGCTCCGTGCCCCCCTCGCCCCCACCGGCGTACCACGCCGACCTGCACGTGCACTCCCGTTTCGCCTACGCGACGTCGCGTGACCTCACGCTGCCGGTCCTCGACGCGACCGCGCGGGAGAAGGGCGTGCGCCTCATGGGCACCGGCGACTTCACCCACCCGGCGTGGTTCGAGGAGCTGAGCACCCAGCTCGTGCCGGCCGCGGAGGAGGGCCTGTACGTGCGTCATGAGGCCGTCCGGGAGGACGCCACCCGGTTCCTCCTGAGCGTCGAGGTCGCCTGCGTCTACCGCCAGGGAGGTCGGGCGCGACGGATCCACGTCCTGGTGATGCTGCCGACCCTGCAGGCCGCGGCGGCCTTCAACGGCGTCCTGGCGCAGCGGGGTGCCGACCTCGGCGTCGACGGGCGCCCGACGCTGCGGCTGAGCGCCAAGGCCGTCGCCGAGCTGGCCCTCGCGGTGGAGCCGACCGCGCTGGTCGTGCCCGCCCACGTGTGGACGCCGTGGTTCGGGGCGCTGGGGTCGAGGTCCGGCTTCGACTCCCTCGCCGAGTGCTTCGAGGACCTGACCCCGCAGGTCCTCGCGGCCGAGACCGGCCTGTCCGCCGATCCGGCCATGTGCTGGCGGGTGAGCTCCCTGGATGCCGTGGCGCTGATCTCCAGCTCCGACGCCCACGGACCGCGCACGATCGCCCGCGAGACCACCTGCCTGGAGGGCGAGCTGTCCTACCCCGGCGTCCGCGAGGCGCTCCGCACCGGCGCTCCTGGCCGCGCGCGGGAGCGGGCGGCCGCGGCGACCCGGCTGGCCGGGACCGTCGAGTTCCACCCGGCCGAGGGCAAGTACCACCTCGACGGCCACCGCGAGCACGGCGTCCGGATGACCCCGGCGCAGCGGGCGGCCACCGGTGGGCGGTGCCCCGTCTGCGGTGAGCCGGTCACGGTCGGGGTCCTGTCACGGGTCGAGGAGCTCGCCGACCGCCCGGCCGGTGCGCAGCCGGACGGGGCGCCCGGGTTCCGGTCGCTGGTGCCGCTGGACGAGGTGCTGGCCGCGGCGCTCGGTGTCCGGCCGGCCGCCAAGCGGGTGACCGCGGCGCGCGCCCGGCTGCTCGAGGCCCTCGGCGACGAGCTGTCGGTGCTCACCGAGGCCCCGCTCGCCGACGTCGAGGCCTGCAGCGGCGCGCGCGTGGCCGAGGGGATCGGCCGGGTGCGCGCCGGCGAGGTGGACGTCGAACCCGGCTACGACGGCCGGTTCGGGACCGTGCGGGTCTTCCCCCCGGGCAGCGCCCCGCCGCCGGCGGACCCGGGTCAGCTGACCCTGGACCTGTAGCCGCCGCTGCCCCGGCTCGTTCCGTCGTGCGCCCCCGTCCCGGGTCCCGGCCCTCTCCTGGCGTGCCCTGAGCTCGCGAAGGGCTCGGGGAGAGGGTCCTTCTACGAGGGGTGGGGAGGACGGGGTCCTTCTCCTAGGCGACGCAGAACTCGTTGCCCTCCGGGTCGGCCAGGGTGGTCCACTCGAACGGCCCCTGTGAGGCCCGGTACAGCTCGGTCGCGCCGAGCCGCAGCAGCCTGGCGACCTCGTCGTCCCGCCGCTCGGCGCCCACCCTCAGGTCCAGGTGCACGCGGTTCTTGACCGTCTTGGCCTCGGGGACCAGCTGGAACAGCACGCGCGGCCGGCCGGGGTCGAGCGAGTCGATCGCCGCGCCCGAGCGCCACACCAGCGCGCCGCGGTGGGTGGTGGTGTCCTCGGCCGAGGCCGCGCCGGACTCCACCATGCGGCGGATGAAGGCCTCGTCCTGGGGCTCCACCTGCCAGCCCAGGGCCTCGGCCCACCAGTCGGCCAGCCCGTGCGGGTCGGCGCAGTCGATCACGATCTGGACGTCGGTCGCCATGGGCGGACCGTAGGCCCGGGCGCCGACGGTCTCAGCGCCCCTGGGCCGCCTCGGCCGGTCCTCAGAGTCCCTGAGCTGGCTCGGTCGGTCCTCAGAGCTCCTGGGCCAGCTCCGCCCGCATGACCGCGTCGTCCGGCAGCGGGGTGGTCAGCCGGCAGTGATCGGCGAAGACCTCGCGCATCGGCGCGAAGGCGGAGCGCTCGACCTGCCGCCCCGGGTCCCACAGGCCCGAGCGCATGACCGACTTGGCGCACTGGAAGTAGGCGCTCCGCACGGTCACCACGAGCAGCGAGCGTGGCGCGCGGCCGAACTCGGTCAGGTCGACGTCGAGCTCCGCCGGGTCGGTCAGCTCCGCGGTGCCGAAGACCCGCAGCGTCTCCTCGATGCCCGGCACCAGGAACAGCAGCGCCACCCGCGGGTTGGCGGCCACGTTGCGCAGGCTGTCCACCCGGTTGTTGCCCGGCCGGTCGGGCAGCACCAGCCGGTGCTCGTCGAGGACGTGCACGAACCCCGGGTCGCCGCCGCGCGGGGAGACGTCGGGCCAGCCCTCCGCGTCCGCCGTCGCCAGCGTGGCGAACGGGGACAGCCCGATGAACGCCCGGCAGTGGCGGTCCAGGTGGTCGACGACCTTGTCCTGCACCAGCTGCGAGGGCGGCCGGTAGCCGGCGAGCACGTCGGGGGCGGCGTCCATGACGGCACGGTAGCCCGCGCTAGCGTGGCCCCTCGTGCCCGCACAGTGGAGCTCCCCGGT
>DASQNB010000562.1:0-5020 GCA_035645175.1 Geodermatophilus sp. | reverse complement strand
CGACTTCTTCGCCGAGGTGCCCGCCGGCGCCGACGCCTACCTGCTGTCCCGGGTCCTGCACGACTGGGACGACGACGCCGCCCGGCAGGTCCTGCGGGTGTGCCGGACGGCGATGCGGCCGGACTCGGTGCTGCTCGTGGTTGAGGCCGTGCTGCCCGAGCGCGCCATCGACGACCCGGCCGCAGTGCGGATGGACCTCACCATGCTGGTGCTGCTGCCCGGCCGGGAGCGCACCACCGCCGAGTACGCCGTGCTGTGCGAGGCGGCCGGCCTGCGCCTGACCCGCGACGTCCCGACCGACGCCGGGGTGCACGTGCTCGAGGCCCGCCCCGTGTGACCCGCCGTCGACCGGCGCGCACATCCGCGGAGATGCACCGCGCACATCCGCGGATGTGTACGGACGGGGTCGCGCTTCACACCTCGACGACGATCTCGCCGCCGGCCTCGTGCACCGGGTAGACGCGGATCGGCGCGGCCCCGGATGTCGAGGCCCCGTCGGACCACCGGTAGGCGTAGAGGTGCAGCGGGCACACCAGCACGTTGACGTCGGTCTGCCCGTCGGCCAGCGGACCCCCGGCGTGCGGGCAGGCGGCCTGCGTGGCGTGCAGCGAGCCGTCGCGCAACCGGAAGACGGCGACCTGCACGCCCCCGGCGACGAACGCCCGGCCCTCGCCGAACGGGACGTCGTCCACCCGCCCGACGGCGTACGCCTCGCCCCGCGGCGGTGCCGCCGGGCCCGGGACCGTGACCCCGGTGGCCGGCGTCCCCCGCTCCGTGCCCGGCGTGGTCGGCAGCTCGGCCTCGGTGGAGTGCTCGGACTTGGTCGCGGTGCTCATCGGACCGGCACCTTCGGCAGCGCGACCAGCGGCAGCGAGGTGCGGAACTGGCCAGGCGTGGCCGGCTCCCCGCCGTCCTGGCCCCACGGGTCGGTGTAGGCGTCGATCGACCGCTGCATGCCGGCGTCCAGGTCGGCGACGATCCCCTCGCTGTCCTCGAGCAGCACCGACTGGATCCTCTCCAGGCCGACCCGCGGCACGAAGTCGTAGGTGCGCTCGAGCCAGTTGGCGTTCTCCCGGTAGTACTGCATGAACCGGCCGGCCAGCGTCATCACCTCCTCGGGCGAGTCGACGGTGGCCAGCAGGTCGCCCTTGCGGACGGTGGCCCCGGCGGCGCCGCCGACGTAGACCTCCCACTTGCCGTTGCCGATGGCCACGACGCCGACGTCCTTGACGTAGGCCTCGGCGCAGTTGCGGGGGCAGCCGACGACGGCGAGCTTCATCTTCGCCGGGCTCTCGATGCCCTGGAAGCGGGTCTCCAGGTCGATGCCGAGCTGGGTGGAGTCACCGAGGCCGAAGCGGCAGAAGTCGCTGCCCACGCAGGTCTTCACGGTGCGGAAGCTCTTGCCGTAGGCGTACCCGGACGGCATGCCCAGGTCGTCCCACATCGCCGGCAGGTCCTCCTTGCGGACACCCAGCAGGTCGATCCGCTGCCCACCGGTCACCTTGACCATCGGGACCTCGTACTTCTCCGCGACCTCGGCGATCCGGCGCAGCTGCGCGGGGGTGGTGACCCCGCCCTTCATCTGCGGGACGACGGAGAACGTGCCGTCGCGCTGGATGTTGACGTGCACCCGGTCGTTGATGAACTCCCCGTCCTTCTCGGGGAGGAAGTCGACGCCCCAGATCATCTTGAGCAGCGAGGTCAGGCCCATCTTGGACTTGGCCTCCTCCTGCCCGTCCGGGGCCAGCGCGGCGAAGACGGCCGAGACGCTGCGCAGGTCCTGCTCGCGGATGGCGGCCACGAGTTCGGGCTTGGCCATCGGGATGCCCGGGACGTAGTAGGAGGCGGCCGGGTCCTCGGTGAGCTCGCCGTCGGCGGCCCACTCGACGACCTGCTTGACCAGCGACTTGCACGATCCGCAGCCCTTGCCGGCGCGGGTGGCGTCCATGACGCCGCCGACGCTGCTGCAGCCGCCGGCCACCACGTCGCAGATCGCCTGCTTGGAGACGCCGTTGCAGTTGCACACCTGCGAGTCGGCGGGCATCTCGGCGACACCGACCTCCTCGGCCCCGTCGGAGAGGTCGACCAGCAGCCGGATCCGCTCCTCCGGCAGCGGCGCGCCGCGGTCGAAGGCCTGGGTGAGGTAGGCGACCTTGCGGGTGTCGCCGAGCAGCGTCGCACCGACGAGCGTGTCGTCGCGGATGACCACCGAGAGGTGCACCCCGCGCTTGGGCTCGGAGATGACGAGGAACTCGTCGTCGTCCCGCTCGGGGGTGTTGACGCCCATGGTGGCGACGTCGACGCCGGCCACCTTGAGCTTGGTCGCCGTCCGGCTGCCGTGGTACTCCGAGGTCGGGTCGGTCCCGGTGAGGACGTCGGCCAGGACCCGGGCGTGCTCCCACGCCGGTTGCACCAGGCCGTAGACCGAGCCGCGGTGCTGGGCGCACTCGCCGATGGCGTACACGTCGGGGTCGTCGGTGCGCAGCTGGTCGTCGACGACGATGCCGCGTTCGACCTCCAGGCCCGAGCGGACGGCGACGTCGGTGTGCGGCCGGACGCCGGTTGCGACCACCAGCAGGTCGCAGTCCAGCCGCCGACCGTCCTTGAGCAGCACAGCCTCGACGTGCTCGGTGCCGAGCACCTCGGTGGCCAGGACCTCGAGGTGCACGGTGATGCCGAGCTGCTCGACGCTCTTCTTGAGGATGGCCCCGGCCTCGGCGTCGAGCTGGGCGTTCATCAGCCACGGCGCGGCGTGCACGAGCTCGACCTGCAGGCCGTGGCCCTGCAGGGCGCGCGCGGCCTCCAGGCCGAGCAGGCCGCCGCCCATGACCACGGCCCGCCGGCAGCGGCCGGTGGCCTCGAGCATGGCGCGGGTCTCGTCGATGGTCCGGAACCCGAAGACGCCGGGCAGCAGGTCGCCGTCCTCGCGCCGCACGCCCTGCATCGGCGGGATGAACGAGTAGCTGCCGGTGGCCAGCACCAGGTGGTCGTAGGGGGTCACCGAGCCGTCGGAGCCGTGCACCTGCTTGGCCGCGGTGTCGATCCGCTGGGCCCGGACGCCGGCCCGCAGGACCACGCCGTTGTCGGCGTACCAGTCGTGGCTGTTGAGGACGATGTCGTCCTCGTGCGACTCCCCGGCCAGCACCGGCGAGAGCATGATCCGGTTGTAGTTGCCGTGCGGCTCGTCGCCGAGGACGGTGATCCGGAACTGTTCGCCACCGCCGCGCTCGAGCACCTCCTCGACCAGGCGGGCGCCGGCCATGCCGTTGCCCACGACGACCAGCGAGGGGCGCTGGTCGAGCTCGTCGGTGTCGAGGTGCAGGGTCGTCAGGCCGGCCGGTCGGCCACCGAGGACGGCGGTCATCAGACCTCCACCAGCCCCAGGTCGACGACCAGCTCGCCGGCCACGCCGATCGGCGCGGCCGCCTGCAGCTCGACCACCGTGCCGCCGGGCATGTCCTCGACCACCCGCAGCGGCACGTGCACCTCGTTCTTGGCGCCGATCGGGAACCAGCGCATCGGCACCCCGTCGCGCACGAGCAGCACGTAGATCAGGTGGTCGGTGGAGTTGCCGCCGCGGAAGTACAGGGCCTGCGCGTTCGCGCCGCCGGGCACCGTGTAGCGCAGCGCGGGGTCGATCGGGCCCGGCTTGTCCAGGCCCTCCCCGGTGATCGGGTAGACGCCTTGCAGGAAGCGTGGGGTGCTCTTCACGCGGGGGGCCCTCCTCGGGGACGGACGGTGCGGGGTCTCGGCGGGCGGGCGGGTGGTGCGCGCCGCGGGCGGGCGGGGGGTGCGCGCCGGCGGCAGCGGGGTGCGCGCCGGGGTCTGGGTGTGCGGGCCGGTCTCGGGCTGGGTGGCGGCGTCCGGGGCGGGCAGCCGCTCCACCGGGCCGGCGACGCGGGTGAGTGCGACCGCGCAGACCTTGAAGGACGGCATCTTCGACGTCGGGTCGAGCGCGCTGGCGTCGGTGAGCGCGTTGGCGCTGGAGCCCCCGCCCCAGTGGAAGGGCGCGAAGACGACGTCGGGGCGGATGTCGTCGGACAGCGCTGCGGAGAAGCGGGCGCGGCCGCGGCGGGTGGCCAGCTCGACGACGTCGTCCGGGCCGATGCCGAGGCGGCGGGCCAGGTCGGGGTGCAGCTCGGCGCGGGGCAGCGGGGCGATCAGCTGCAGGCTGCGCGAGCGGCGGGTCTGGGTGCCGGACTGGTACTGGGCCAGCACCCGGCCGGTGGTCAGCACGTAGGGGTACTCGGCGTCGGGCCGCTCGTGCACCTCGACGAACTCGACGCGGAGGAACCGGGCCCGGCCGTCGGGGGTGGCGAAGCGGTCGAGGAACAGCCGCGGGGTGCCGGGGTGGTCGGGGGCGCCGTCCGTCGTCCGCGGGCAGGGCCAGAAGACGCCCTGCTCGTCGTCGATCCGCCGGTAGGTGATGCCGGAGTAGTCGGCCGCTCCCCCGGCGCTGGCCCGGCCGAGCTCGGCGAAGACGGTCTCGGCGTCCCCGCTGAACCGCTCGCCCACGCCCAGCCGCCCGGCCAGCTCGGCGAGCAGCTGCAGGTCGTCACGGACGCCCTCGGGTGGGTCCAGCGCCCGCCGGCGGCGGATGACCCGCCCCTCGACGTTGGTCATCGTCCCCTCCTCCTCGGCCCACATGGCCATGGGGAGGACGACGTCGGCGAGCTCGGCGGTCTCGGAGAGGAAGAAGTCGCCGACCACGAGGAAGTCCAGGTCGCCCAGCCGGCTGATCACCCGGCGGGCGTCGGGGGCGGAGACCGCGACGTTGGAGGCCAGCACCAGCAGGGCGCGCACGCCGGCGTCGGTGCCCAGGGCGTCGAGCAGCTCGAAGGCGCTGCGGCCCGGCCCCGGGATCGACTCGGGGTCCACCCCCCACACGGCGGCGACGTGGGCGCGGGCGGCGGGGTCGAGGATGCTGCGGTAGCCGGGCAGCTGGTCGGCCTTCTGCCCGTGCTCGCGGCCGCCCTGCCCGTTGCCCTGGCCGGTGACGGTGGCCCAGCCGCTGCCCTCC
>DASQNB010000561.1:0-9383 GCA_035645175.1 Geodermatophilus sp. | reverse complement strand
GGCGCTGCCCCGGGCCGCCGACCAGCCCGAGGCGAAGATCGAGCTGTCCAGCATCGCCGACACCGCGCCCGCCGTCCCCCCGCACGCGCTGCCCGACACGACGTCCCTGGCCCGCATCGCCGAGGAGGAGACCACCGGCGGCGAGGTCCAGCCCCGCCCCTGACCGTCATCTCGAGTCGATCATGGGTTCGGTGCAGGCGACCCGCGCGGACGCGCCGCCGGAGCCCGCGACGACCCCATGGTCGACCGCTGGAGTCGGGTGAGCCGAGCAGCTTCGGTCCGCCCTGAGCCCGCGAGGGGTGCGGAGGACGGCGGCCCCGTCCCGGGTCCCGCCCTGAGCTTGCGAGGGGTGGGGGGGACGGGGTCCTTCTTCAGTCCTTGAGCAGGCCCTCGCGGAGCTTGGCCAGGGTCTGGCTGAGCAGCCGGGACACGTGCATCTGGGAGATGCCGATGTCCGCGGCGATCTGCGACTGGGTCATGTTGCCGAAGAACCGGAGGATGAGGATCCGCCGTTCGCGCGCCGGGATGGTGGCCAGCAGCGGCTGCAGCGACTCCCGGTACTCCACGCCCTCCAGCGCGGCGTCCTCCTCGCCGAGGGTGGCGGCGAGGGTGGGGGAGTCGTCCTCGCCGGAGAGCCGCTCGTCCAGCGAGCTGCTGCGGTAGGCGTTCGCGACCGCGAGCCCCTCGAGCACCTCGGCGCGCGGGATGCGGAGGTGCTCGGCCAGCTCCGACGGTGTGGGCGCGCGGCCGTTCTTCTGCGCCAGCTCGCCGACGGCCGCGTTGAGCGACAGGTGGAGTTCCTGCAGCCGCCGCGGGACGCGCACCGACCAGCCCTGGTCGCGGAAGTGCCGCTTGATCTCGCCGGTGATCGTCGGGACGGCGAAGGAGAGGAACTCCACGCCGCGGCTCGGGTCGAACCGGTCGATGGCCGCGATCAGCCCCAGCGTGCCGACCTGCAGCAGGTCGTCGAAGGGCTCGCCGCGGTTGCTGAACCGCCGGGCGAAGTGCCGCACCAGCGGCAGGTGCTCCTCGACGAGGATCTCCCGCAGCCGCTCCCGGCGCGGGTCGTCCTTCTCCAGGGTGGCCAGTTCGGCGAACAGCGGGGCGGTCCGCTCGGCCCGCTTCCGGTTCTCCGACATCGGCGGGGTGCTCGGTGACTCGGGGTCCGACGACGCGGCCTCGTCCTCGTCGTCGGTGTCCTCGGCCGCCGGTCCGGTGGCGGGGTCGCGCTCGAGCGAGGTGCCGGCACCCGGCGCGGGGACGACCTCGCTGCGCGGGTCGGGCACCACGACGGGCGGCTCCTCGGACGCGACCTCTGCCTCCGTGCCGCGCCGGCCGGTCGGGAACTCGTCGTCGCGCAGGGTGTCCTCCTCGACGGTCTGGGGTTCCGGGGTCGTCGCCCCGGTCACCGCGCGACCGAGACGTTCTGGCCCGAACCCCCGAGCAGCTGGTCCGGGTGGTGTCCCGGGAGGTACTTGTCCATGGAGATGACGGCGACCGCCGAGGTGCCGCCGTCGCCGGCCGGGACGGTCGCCTGGGTCGCGGGGCCGGCCTCGACCTTGTCGACCAGCGTGTGCAGCACCGCCCAGCCGAAGCCGTCGCGGGGGACGTCGGTGCCCTCCGCCGTCGGCACCCACGCGTCGATGTGCAGGCCGGCGCGGGTGGTCTCGAAGACGACGGTCAGCCGGCGGTCCTCGTCGACGATCGCGGAGAGCGTCGCGCACGCTTCGTCCACGGCCAGCCGGAGGTCCTCCACCGCGTCGAGGTCGTAGTCCATCCGCATCGCCAGGTCACCGGCCATGGCCCGCACGGCGGGCAGCTGGGTGGGGGTGGTGGGCACCCGCAGTTCCAGTCGCTCGGCGCGCCGCCCGTCCTGCGTGCGGGCACCCCTCGAGTCCACCATCCGTCGTCCGCTCCTCATCCTCGCCCGGCGACCGCGCGCCGGTGGTCTGGAGAGCCCGGTCCGCGCGGTTCGCCCCCATCCTGCCCGACGGGCCACAGGGTCGTCCCGGGCGCCGTCGGGGGGTGCACCTGAAGAGGGGGCCTACCCCGGCACACGCGCATGCCAAACGCCAGGTCACACGGCCGGTCGGCGCGGTTGCAGGCCTCTGGGGGCTGCGGTTCGCTGACCGGAGATGAACGCCAGCCAGCAGAGCCCGCCGTCCGGGCCCGTACCGGTGGACGACGCCGGCGGTGCCGCGCTCGTCGCGGCGATGGAGACCGCCTCGGCCGCCGTCTGGTGCCTGGCCGGACCCGACCTGGAGCCAGTCTGGGCCAACGCCCGCGCCCGTGCCGTCGGGACGGCTCCCGGCGACCTCGCCCTGGTCGTCGGCAGCCGGGTCGTGGAGCTGGCCGGCTCGGTCGCCCGCAGCGGGCGCGCCGAGACGGTGCACGGGGACCCGGGGCCAGACGGCCAGGCGGCGACCGTCGTGCTGCAGCCGCTGCAGGTCCAGGGGCGACCCGGCGTCCTGGTCGTCGTCCAGGCCGACGCGGCCGAGTGCGGGCACGCCGCCGCCGTGGCGGAGGCGGACGTCGTCGACCAGGTGCAGCACTCGCTGCTGCCTCCGGCGCTGCCGTTGCTCCCCGACGTGCGCCTGTCCGGCAGCTACCACCGCGCCAGCTCGGTGCGCGCCGCCGGCGGCGACTGGTACGACGCCGTCCCGCTCGGCCGCGGCCGGCTGGCGCTGGTCGTTGGTGATGCCGTGGGCCACGGCGTGCCCGCCGCGGGCGCGATGAGCCGGCTGCGCGGGGCCATGCGCTCGGTGGCGCTGCGCGACCCCTCGCCGGCGGCGGTCGTCGCCGCGCTGGACGCCTTCGCCGGCCAGATGGACGACGTCGAGGGCGCCTCGGTCTTCTACGGGGTGCTCGAGGCCGCGACCGGCCGGCTGACCTACGCCGCGGCCGGCCACCCCGCCCCGCTGCTGGTCCGGGCCGACGGCAGCGCGGAGTTCCTCCCGCTGGCGCCCCGCCCGCCGCTGGGCAGCCTGCCCGGGGCGCCGACCGTGGCGGCCGCGGCGCAGCTGCCGCAGGGCGCCACCCTGGTGCTGTTCTCCGACGGCGCCGTCATCTCCGGGTCGCTCTCGGTGCAGGGGCTGGACCGGCTGGCCGAGGTCTCCCGTGCCGCGCTCACCGCCCCCGGCGCGCTCGCCGGCGACGCGCCGGGTGAGCTGGCCGCGGCCATCGTCGAGGGGCTGATGGACGCCGAGGATCGCACCGACGACATCGCCGTCCTGGTCGCCCACCGCCGCGCCGAGGCCATCGAACCCCTGGAGCTCGACCTGCCGGCGGTGCCGGCCGCGCTGCCGACGGTCCGCCGGCACCTGGGCGCCTGGCTGGCCGGGCTGGGCATGGGCGAGCAGGACCGGGTCGGCGTGATGGTCGCGGTGGGGGAGGCGGCCGCCAACGCCGCCGAGCACGCCTACCGGGGTGCCGAGCCCGGCCGGATGCAGGTGACCGCGGCGGTCGACGTCGACGGGCAGCTGACCGTCACCGTGCGCGACCAGGGCCGGTGGCGCCCGCCGGACCGCGACCCCGGCGACCGCGGTCGCGGCCTGCTGATCATGCGGCAGCTGGTCGACGGGGTGGTGCTGCAGGGCGAGCAGGGCACGACCGTCACGCTGAGCATGCGGTTGCGGCGCAGCCCCGAGGACGCCGAGGACCGCCCCGGCGGCACGAGCGCGGCCGACGTCGTCGTCGACCGCAGCGCCGAGCGCCCTGTGGTGCGGGCCGCCGGCGCGGTGGACTCGATCGGCGCGGAACAGATGCGCATCCGGCTGCTGGAGGCCAGCCACGGGGGCACCGGCCGCGTCGAGCTGGACCTCACCGCGGTCACCCTGTTCAGCAGCGCGGCGGTGCGCGTCGTCCTCGCGATGGCGCGGATCGCGGGCGCGGAGGGCTGGCGGTTGGTGGTGCACGCACCCGCGGGCGGGGTGACCCGGCACGTCCTCGAGATCAGCGGGCTCGGCGGGCTGGTCGAGCTGCGCTGACGGGCGAACCGCCGTCCTCCGGGGTTTGCGAGACGCCGGCGTTGCCCATCCTGCAGGCGTGAGACTCCGCCGCAGCGACGTGCACGGTCCCGGATGGCGTCGCAAGCGGGCCGGCCGCGGCTTCGCCTACTACGACGTGGACGGGTCGCTCATCAAGGACGAGCGGCTCGACCGCCTGCGCTCCCTGGCCATCCCGCCGGCCTGGAAGGACGTGTGGATCTGCCCCTGGCCCAACGGGCACATCCAGGCCACCGGTGTGGACGCCGCGGGGCGGCGGCAGTACCGCTACCACGACGCCTGGCGGGCCAAGCGGGACGCCGAGAAGCACGAGCGCGTGCTCGAGATCGCCCACCAGCTGCCCGACGTCCGGGACGCCGTCGTCGAGGCCATCGCCGGGGAGGGGCTGACCCGGGAGCGGGTGCTGGCCACCGCCGTCCGGCTGCTGGACCTCGGTACCTTCCGCGTCGGCAGTGAGCAGTACGCGGAGGACAACGGCACGTTCGGGTTGGCCACGCTGCGCCGCGAGCACGTCCGGGTGCGCGGTGAGCGGGTGTTCTTCTCCTACACCGCGAAGGGCAGCATCGAGCGCGAGCTGGAGCTCACCGACAAGCCGACCGCCGACGTCGTCCGGGAGCTGCTGAAGCGCCCTGAGGACACCGGCGAGGACCTGCTCGGCTACTGGGTCGACGACCCGGTCAGCGGTGAGCGGGTGTGGCGCGACGTCACCAGCACGGAGGTCAACAGCTACCTCAAGGAGATCAGCGGCGCGGAGATCACCGCCAAGGACTTCCGGACGTGGAACGCCACGGTCCAGATGGCCGCCGAGCTGGCCGCGGCCCCGTCACCGACCAGCAAGACGGCGCGCAAGCGGACGGTCAACGCCGCCTACAAGGCGGTCTCCGAGCAGCTCGGCAACACCCCGGCGGTCTGCCGGGCCAGCTACGTCGACCCGCGGGTGGTGGACCGCTACGAGAACGGCGAGACCATCGCCGACGCCCTGACCGAGGCAGGGGGAGCCGAGGGGGACCGCGACGTGCAGCGCACGCTGGAGCAGGCGGTCTGCCAGCTGCTCAGCGCCTGAGGGAGGATCCCCTCCTGGATCCCCTCGCAGGCTCGGGGATGCCAAGGAGGGGGCCGAGTGAGAAAGCGACGAGAGGCCCCGCCGGAGCGGGGCCTCTCGTCGTGTGTGGCCCCTGCAGGTAGAAGGACCCCGTCCCTCCCACCCCCCGTAAGAGGACCCCGTCCTCCTCACCGCTCGCAGGCTCGCGGCGAGCCTCTGGACGGGGCCAGCGGTGCCCTGGACGGGGCCGGGTGGGGGCAGGGGGTCCTTCTTCAGCGGGTGCTGCCGTCGACGATCGTGAACAGGTCGATCAGGCCGGTGACCTCGAGGGGCCGGGTGACCGCGCGGGTGGTGGCGACGAGGCGGAGGTCGACGTCGTGCGATCGGGCGGACTTCTGCGTCTCCACCAGGACGGCCAGGCCGGCGGAACCCAGGAACTGGACGCCCGACAGGTCGATGACCAGGCTCTTGGGCTGCTGTTCGAGCTGGGTGTCGAGCGACGACCGGAGCACCGGGGCGGTGAACGTGTCCACTTCGCCGACGACCGTCACCGTGACCGCGCCGTCCTCACCAGTGGAGGTCGAGAGCGTGATCACGTCGTCGAAGGGTGCCTCGGTGCCTTCGGTGGACACGTCGGGCTGCCCCTCGGCAGGTAGGTCGGATGTGGTCACGGGCTGAGCTCCTCTCAACGGCAGTACCCGGCGGCACGACCGCCCGGACAATCTACCGCTGCGCGGCCCGCCGGGTGTCGTGGCCCCCGGACACGCACGTCGTCGTTCGTGTCCTCGCCGGGCAGATCCCGGCACGGCCGCGGCTGCCTGCTCAACCGCCACCACAACGTAGACACGCGAGGTCGGACGTGCCAACCCGCCCGGGTGACCGCCATGCTCCCGTGACGTCACACCCCCGTTCGGGTGTGTCCGGGTCCACCGCGGGGGCGTCCGAGCGGCACCACCCGCCCGAGACGGCAACCGACCGGTGTGCCCTGGCCGCGGTGTGGCCCGGAGGACCGCGGGCAGTACAGCTCAGTCCACGACGTGGATCGCCGCCTCCTCCGGGCCCTCGCCGCCGACCACCGGGTCGAGGCTGGCCTCGATGTCGTCGGCGGTGCGGTTGGTGCCGGAGTCGGTGTCCGGGGTGGTGTCGTAGTCCTGCTCGAGCTGCCCGATGCCGCGATCGGGGTCCTCGGAGGGGCGGACGTCGGGCTGGTCGTCGGGGATCTCGCGGTCGAGGCGGCCGGCGAGGGACTCGCCCTCCGACTGCTCGAGGGCGGTGGTGCCGAAGTCGACGCTCGCGCCGGGGTCGTCACCGGGGACGGGCGCGAACTGCGGGTCCTCGGCCGCGGCCATCGCGGGGAAGTCGTCCTGCGAGACCTCGGGGATGCCCTCGTCCTCGGGGAAGACGTCGCGGGCGGTCTGGCCCTCGGTGGGCTGCGTCATGGCCTGTTCCTCCTGGTGCACGGTGCGGCGGGGCGGGTCCCCGCGGGACGCGGCCGGGGTGTGGCCGCGGACTGGTCCTCCGCCTACCCGGTCGTCCGGTCGGCATGCGTGCCCGGATCGCCGAGACGCGTCGAACGCGTTCCGCATGGTGTCCGTGGCCGCGGGGTAGCGCGGCAGGCATGGCCATCGCAGACGAGGTTCAGCGGATCGGGGACCCCGTCCGCCGCTGGGCCCGCCACCAGAAGCGCGAGTACTCACAGGGAGAGCCGCGCCCGCTGGGCGGTGACCTCGGTGCCATGGGCGTCTACCTGGGCCTGGTGTCGGCCGGTGTGGCCGCCGTCCGTGCCTCGGGCCGGGAGCTGCCCGACCGGATCCCGGCCGGCGACGCGGCGCTGCTGGCGGTGGCGACGTTCCGGCTGGCCCGCCGGATCGCCAAGGACCCGGTGACCAGCCCGCTGCGGGCGCCGTTCACCACCTTCCAGGGTCCGTCCGGTCACGCGGAGGTCGCCGAGGAGGTCCGCGAGCACGGTGGCGTCAAGCACGCCATCGGAGAGTTGCTCACCTGTCCGTTCTGCCTGGCGCAGTGGGTGGCGACCAGCCTGGTCTTCGGCTACGTGACCGCGCCGAAGGCCACCCGTCTCGCTGCACTCACCATGACCCTGGTCGCCGGTGCCGACGTCCTGCAGTTCGTCTACGACTCCATCCAGAACGGGGCGCTCGACCCCGGTGGGGCGGACGAGGCCGGGGTGCAGTGACCTCCTCCGTCCGGAGGAGGCGACACCGCTCGACCTGCCGGACGGCGGGCAGCAGCCCTATCCTGGTGATCTTGACCGCCCGGCCTTCCCCGCCCGCGGTCCGTGGACGGGTCTCTCGGAGGAGCACGGCATGCGGTCGATCTGGCGCGGGGCGGTGTCCTTCGGCCTGGTCAGCATCGGCGTGAAGCTGTACACGGCCACCGAGGACCACGACATCCGGTTCAACCAGGTGCACGCCAGCGACGGCGGGCGCATCAAGTACCGGCGGGTGTGCTCGATCGACGGCGAGGAGGTCGAGTACTCCGAGATCGCCAAGGGCTACGAGCTGCCCGACGGCCAGCTCGTGGTGCTCACCGACGCGGACTTCGAGGACCTGCCGCTGGCCTCGCGGCGGGAGATCGAGGTCCTGCAGTTCGTCGACCAGGACGAGATCGACCCGATCCAGTACGAGAAGACCTACTACCTGGAGCCCGACCCCTCGGCGACCCGCCCGTACGTGCTGCTGCGCGACGCGCTGGAGAACGCCGGCCGGGTCGCCATCACCAAGATCGCCATCCGGTCGCGGGAGTCGCTGGCCGCGCTGCGGGTGAAGGACGGCGTGATGGTGCTGCACACCATGCGTTGGCCCGACGAGATCCGCCGTCCCGACTTCGCGTTCCTCGACGAGGACGTCGCCGTCCGGCCGCAGGAGCTGCAGATGGCCGAGGCGCTGATCGGGTCGATGACCGGTGACTTCGACCCGACCGAGTTCACCGACGACTACCGCGAGGCGATGGCCGAGCTGCTGGAGGCCAAGCAGAGCGGCGGCGAGGTGCAGCCGCTGCCCGAGACCGCCGACTCCGGTGCCGCCGTCGTCGACCTGATGAGCGCGCTGCGCCGCAGCGTGGAGGCCGCCCGTGGGGGCGCCCCCGCCGAGGAGGCGCCGGCCCGGCGTGCACCGGCCAAGAAGGCGACCGCGGCGAAACGGGCGCCGGCTGCCGAGGAGGACGCGACGCCGGCCCGCCGGACGACGGCGAAGAAGGCGACCGCGACGAAGCCGACCGCGGCCACGAAGGCCACCGCCGCGAGGAAGACGGCCGCGGCGAAGGCGACCGCCGAGAAGGCACCGGCCAAGCGGGCCCGCCGCACCGCCTGAGGTGCCTGCCCGGGGGAGCGCCCGGCGGGCGACCACGCCGGCCGGGGAGCCGTTCGCCGTCCACCAGCACCGGTCCGGCGTCGAGCTGTGCATCGAGCGCGCCGGTGTGGTCCGCTGCTGGGCGCTCCCCGGGGGGCCGCCCTCCGCGCGCGGCCCGGCGCTGCCCGCCGTCCCCACCGGGGGGTGCGCGGGGCCGGACCACCAGACGTGGGACTCCGGCCGCTGCGCCGTCGAGGAGTGGACCGACGAGCGGGTCACGGTCTCCTTCGCCGGGCGGCGGCTGCGCGGCCGGCACGTCGTCTTCCGGGAGGCCGACGGCACCTGGCTGGTCCGCGCGCTGGACGCCGCTCCCACGGAGGGGGCGCCGCTGGTGCCCATGCTCGCCACCTCGGGGGAGCTGCCGCCGCCCGAGCAGGACGACGCCTGGGGCTACGAGTTCAAGTGGGACGGTGTCCGCGCGGTCGCCGTCGTCGAGGCCGGGACGCTGGCCCTCTGGGCGCGGAGCAGCACCGAGATCACCGTCCGTTATCCCGAACTGAACCGCCTGCCGACGGCGCTGGCCGGACACGACGCCGTCGTCGACGGCGAGGTCGTCGCCCTCGACGCACGCGGCCGGCCGGACTTCGGCGCGCTGCAGGGACGGATGCACCGGACCGGCCCGGAGGTGCGCCGGATGGCCGCGGCCGCCCCGGTGACCTACCTGGTCTTCGACCTGCTGGCCTGGGACGGCGACAGCCTGCTCGCGCTGCCGTACGCGCAGCGCCGGGAGCGGCTGGAGGCCCTCGGGGTCGCCGGGGAGCGGTGGGTGCCCACGCCGTGGTTCCGCGGTGGTGGGGCCGCGGTGCTGGCCGCCAGCCGGGACAACGGGCTGGAGGGCCTGGTGGCCAAGCGGCTGGACTCGCCGTACCGCCCCGGGGTGCGCGGGCCGGAGTGGCGCAAGGTGAAGAACGTCCGGACGCAGGCGGTCGTCGTCGGCGGCTGGCGGCCCGGGCGGGGGCGGCGCGCCGG
>DASQNB010000560.1:0-6256 GCA_035645175.1 Geodermatophilus sp. | reverse complement strand
CTCCTGCTCACCGCCGGCGCCCGTCGCGCGGTCGCGCAGCTGGACCTCCCCCTGGCCGAGCGCCTCGCCCGCGCCGCCGTCGAGGAGGGCGGCGGGTTCCCGGCCCTCACGACTCTGGTCGAGGCCCTCCGGTGGCAGGGTCAGTCGGCGTTCGCCGAACGGCTGGCTGCCGCTGCAGCACCCGCGGCGAGCTCCGACGACGACCGGGCGCGGCTGGCCGCGGCCCGGGCGCTGATCTTGTTCTGCGGGCTGGGACGGGCCGACCAGGCGGCGGCCGTGCTCCGCGAGGCCGGTGCGACCGTGCGGGACGACGACGCCCACGCCCTCCTCGCCGCGGCCGAGGCGATGCTGGCCTTCCTCGGTGGGGATCCCCATCGAGCGGTGCGGCGGGGCACGACCGTGCTGTCCGCACCGGCGGGCGCCGCTCACGCGCTCGCGGCGGCCGCGGTGGCAGCCGGCCTGGCGGTGACCGGCCGGACGGGGCAGGCACTGACCACGGCGGAGACGGGTCGGCTGGCGCTGGAGTCCCATCCCGATCCGGCGGAACGGGTCTACACGCAGGTGGCCCTCGCACAGGCGGAGGTCCTGGCGCTGGGTCTGGGCGGACGGTTCGGCCGACTCGAGCAGCGGGCGGCCGAACTGCACCGGCAGAACCTGGCGACGACGCCCGAGTGGATCGGGGATGCGATCGCCTGCGTCCACCGGGGGTGGGCGGCGTTGGCCAGCGGGCGGCCGCGCGTGGCCAGCCGGTGGCTGGCCGAGGCGCTGCCGGCTCTCGAGGAGCGGGACCCGGTCGGCCTGCTCCCGCTGTGCCGGTCCTCCCTGGCGGCGGCGCGAGCCCTCGTCGGAGACGTCTGCGCCGCCCGTCGGCTGGTGGACGGCGCGCAGCCGGCCTGTGCCGGGGCGATCGCGGTGTTCGAACCGCTGCGGCGCATGGCGGAGGCATGGGTCGCTGCCGCGGAGGGCCGGAGGGGCCAGGCCGGTGACCTCGTGCTCGAAGCAGCGGGGCTGGCCGCTCGTCAGGGCCAGGAGGCCGTCGAGGCGGTCCTGCTGCACGACGGCCTGCGGCTGGGACAGGGCCCGAGGATCGTCGACAGGCTGTACCAGCAAGCCGAACGGCTGGACGCCCCTTTCATGGCCGACCTCGCCGCCCACGCGGCGGCCGCTGTCGCGGAGTCCGCCGAGGGGCTGGACCAGGCGAGCTCCCGCTTCGAGCAGACCGGAGCGCTGCTGCTGGCGGCGGACGCGGCGACCGAGGCCGCCTCCGCCTACGAGCGGCGCGGAGAGCGCCGGGCGGCGACCGCAGCCCGGTTGCGGGCCGCCACCCTCGCCCGCGAGTGCGGCCTGACCCAGGGGTCGACGTTCGACCTCCTGTCCCTCCCGGGGTTGACCGTCCGGGAGCAGGAGGTCGCCCGACTGGCCAGCGCGGGGCTGAGCAACCAGGCGATCGCCGCCCGGCTCGTGGTGTCGGTGCGCACGGTGGAGTCCCACCTCTCGAACGCCTACGCCAAACTGGGGATCAGCAGCCGCGCGGACCTGGGGGCGATGCTGCCGACCGCCGCCTTGGCGCGTTCCTGACCGTCCTCGACCCAGGGGCGGCGCCCTCCCCACACGTCATCACGCGTCGGTGAGGAGGGCGGTGGCCCCCTGCAGGCTCCCCGGCCCCGTCCCGGGTCCCCGGCCCTCTCCTGGCGTGCCCTGAGCCTGCGAAGGGCTCGGGGAGAGGGTCCTTCTACGAGCGGTGGGGAGGATGGGGTCCTTCATCGAGCGGCGGGGGGCAGGGGGCCCTTCTTCAGCGCGGGGAGCGGCGGCGCTCCCAGTTCGGGTTGACCTCGTCCTCGTCCTCGTCACCACCGAAGCCGATGACGCTCTCCATGCCAGGGGAGAGGACACCCCACTCGATGAGCCGGCTGGTCAGCTCGTCGGGGCTCATGTCGTAGATGATCGCCAGCGACTTGAGGTCCTCGGCCCGGATGGAGAGGACCTTGCCGTTGTAGTCGTGCCGCTGCGCCTGGATGGTCGAGGCGTAGCGGGCCAGCGGGCCGGCCTCGTCCGCGGGCAGCGAGCCCAGCGACTCCAGGTTGAGCACGATCTTCGTCGTCGAGGTGACCGCCGAGCTGGGCCGCGGGTCGGGCAGCAGCTCGGAGACCGGGACGCCGTAGAAGACCGCGAGCTCGGAGAGCCGCTGCACCGTGACCGCGCGGTCGCCGCGCTCGTAGGAGCCGACGACCACCGCCTTCCAGCGGCCGTGGGACTTGTCCTCGACTCCCTGGAGCGAGAGGCCCTGCTGGTTCCGGATGGCGCGGAGCCGGGCACCGAGGGCCCGTGAGTAGTCGGTGCTCATCGCTTCCTGCTCACTGTCCGTTGTCGTGGAGGGGTTGTCGTCACGCAGCGTACTGGTCGGGCCGTTGCCGCGACACCGGAACACTCCTCCGGGTCAGAAGGCGGCCGATCGAACCCCTCCCCAGCGCGTCGCAGGTCACATCGCTGCGTGCAGTACGGTCGGTTCCGGTCCGACCACTCCTTTAACGACCCGTCCCGTGAGGCGGGGAAGGAGGCCTGATGGCCAGCTCGACCGAGCCTGCCCACGGCGACCCCCCGTCGCCGTCCGCGGTGCTCTCCGCCGCCGACGTCACCCGCGTGGTCGACCGGATGGCCCACCAGCTCATCGAGCGCACCGCCGCCTCCGGTCCCGAGCCGGCCGGTGGCCTCGCCGACGTCGTCCTCGTCGGCATCCCCACCCGCGGCGCCCCACTGGCCCGCCGGCTGGCCGCCCGCGTCGAGGCGTTCTCCGGCAGCCCGGTCGACGTCGGCACCGTCGACATCACCCTCTACCGCGACGACCTGCGGATGCACGGCGTCCGCGCGCTGGAGGACACCGTGCTGCCCGAGGGCGGCATCGACGGGCGGCTCGTCGTCCTGGTGGACGACGTCCTGTACTCCGGCCGGTCGGTCCGGGCGGCGCTGGACGCGCTGCGCGACCTCGGCCGTCCGCGGGCCGTACAGCTGGCGGTGCTGGTCGACCGCGGGCACCGCGAGCTGCCCATCCGTGCGGACTACGTGGGCAAGAACCTGCCGACGTCCCGCGCCCAGTCGGTGAAGGTGCGGCTGGCCGAGACCGACGGCGTGGACGAGGTGCTCGTGACGGAGGGGGAGCAGTGAGGCGACAGCGAGCGAGCATCGCAGCGAGCCCTGCGAGCGACGAGCGGAACGAGCGCGGAGCCGAACGGGAGATCCGGTGAAGCGGCACCTGCTGGAGGCGGCCGACCTGGACCGCGCCGACGCGACGCTGGTGCTCGACACCGCCGCGCAGATCGACGCCGCGCTGGCCGGACGCGAGGTCAAGAAGCTGCCCACGCTGCGCGGCCGGACGGTGGTGAACCTCTTCTACGAGGACTCCACCCGCACCCGGATCTCCTTCGAGCTGGCCGCCAAGCGGTTGAGCGCCGACGTCATCAACTTCTCCGCCAAGGGCAGCAGCGTCTCCAAGGGCGAGAGCCTCAAGGACACCGCGCTGACGCTGGAGGCGATGGGCTCGGACGCGATCGTCGTCCGGCACCCGTCCTCCGGCGCCCCGCACCGGCTGGCGAACTGGGTGCGCGGCAGTGTGGTCAACGCCGGCGACGGCACCCACGAGCACCCCACCCAGGCGCTGCTGGACGCCTACACCATCCGGCACCGGCTGGGCCGGCTCGAGGGCGTGCGGGTCGCGGTCGTCGGCGACGTGCTGCACAGCCGGGTGGCCCGCTCCAACGTGCGGCTGCTGCACACCCTGGGCGCCGAGGTCACCCTGGTCGCCCCGCCGACGCTGCTGCCGGTCGGCGTGGGCAGCTGGCCGGCGGAGGTCTCCTACGACCTGGACGCCGTCCTGCCCAAGGCCGACGTGGTGATGATGCTGCGGGTCCAGGCCGAGCGGATGAACGCCTCGTTCTTCCCCAGCGCCCGGGAGTACAGCCGCCGCTACGGCCTGGACGCCCGCCGCATGGGGGCCCTGGGCGACGACGCGATCGTCATGCACCCGGGTCCGATGAACCGCGGGATGGAGATCGCCGCCGAGGTGGCCGACTCCGCCCGCTCCACGATCGTCGAGCAGGTCGGCAACGGGGTCTCCGTGCGCATGGCCGTGCTCTACCTGCTGCTGGGGGGACGCGCCGGTGAGTGAGCATCGCAGCGAGCGCCAGCGAGCGAGGAGCGCAGCGAACGGCGAGCGGAGCGAGACGGGGGACATGGCGTGACGACGCTCATCACGGGGGCACGCCCCTACGGCGAGGACGCCGCCGACATCCTGGTGAGGGACGGCCGGATCGCCGCGATCGGGGAGAGCCTGTCCGCGACCGGCGCGGAGGTCCTCGACGCCACCGGGCTGGTCGCGCTGCCCGGCCTGGTCGACCTGCACACCCACCTGCGCGAGCCGGGCCGGGAGGACGCCGAGACCGTCGAGACCGGCAGCCGCGCCGCCGCGCTCGGCGGGTACACCGCGGTGCACGCCATGGCCAACACCGACCCGGTCGCCGACACCGCCGGCGTGGTCGAGCAGGTGTGGCGCCTGGGCCAGGAGGCCGGCCTGGTGGACGTCGTCCCGGTGGGGGCGGTGACCGTGGGGCTGCGGGGCGAGCGGCTCGCCGAGCTCGGCGCGATGGCCGACTCCGCCGCCCGCGTGCGGGTCTTCTCCGACGACGGGCACTGCGTCGCCGACCCCGCGCTGATGCGCCGCGCGCTGGAGTACGTCAAGGCGCTGGACGGCGTCGTCGCCCAGCACGCCGAGGAGCCGCGGCTCACCGTCGGCGCGCAGATGCACGAGGGCGACCGCTCGGCCCGCCTCGGGCTGACCGGTTGGCCGGCCGCCGCCGAGGAGGCGATCATCGCCCGCGACGTGCTGCTCGCCGGGCACGTCGGCGCCCGGCTGCACGTCTGCCACGTCTCGACCGCGGGCTCGGTGGACATCCTGCGCTGGGCGAGGTCGCGCGGCGTCCGGGTGACCGCCGAGGTGACCCCGCACCACCTGCTGCTCACCGACGAGTGCGCCGAGGGCTACGACCCGGTCTTCAAGGTCAACCCGCCGTTGCGCACCGACGCGGACGTGCAGGCGCTGCGGGCCGGCCTGGCCGAGGGCGTCATCGACGCGGTGGCCACCGACCACGCGCCGCACGCGGTCGAGGACAAGGAGACCGAGTGGGCCAGCGCCCGGCCCGGGATGCTCGGCCTGGAGCAGGCGCTGTCGGTCGTCGTCGCCACGATGGTGGAGACCGGCCTGCTGGACTGGCGCGGCGTCGCCGACCGGATGTCGGCCCGCCCCGCCGCCATCGGCCGCCTGGACGGGCACGGCCGCCCGCTGGCCCCGGGCGAGCCGGCCAACCTGCTGCTGCTGGACCCGGGCACGCGCGCGGTCGTCGACCCGGCCGCGCTGGCCAGCCGCAGCCGCAACAGCCCCTATGCCGGCCGGGAGCTGCCCGGCCGCGTGGTCGCCACGTTCCTGCGGGGCGAGGCGACCGTTCTGGACGGGAAGGCACAGAAGTGAGTTCGAAGGAGGCCGTCCTCGTCCTCGAGGACGGGCGCACGTTCCGCGGTGAGGCCTACGGCGCGGTCGGGACGACGCTGGGCGAGGCGGTGTTCGCCACCGGGATGACCGGCTACCAGGAGACGCTGACCGACCCCAGCTACGCCCGCCAGATCGTGGTCATGACCGCCCCGCACATCGGCAACACCGGGGTCAACGGCGAGGACGACGAGAGCCGCCGCATGTGGGTGGCCGGCTTCGTCGTCCGCGACCCCGCCCGCCGCCCGGCGAACTGGCGGGCCACCGGCAGCCTGGACGACGAGCTGACCGCCCAGGGCGTCGTCGGCATCAGCGGCATCGACACCCGCGCGCTGACCCGCCATCTGCGCGACCGCGGCGCCATGCGCGCCGGCATCAGCAGCGAGGGGGTGTCGGCCGAGGAACTGCTGACCCGGGTGCGCGGCTCGGAGAGCATGAACGGCGCCGACCTCGCGCCCGCCGTGACCGCGAACGACCCCTACGTCGTCCCGGCGGTGGGGGAGCGGCGGTTCACCATCGCGGCGCTGGACCTCGGCATCAAGACCGCCACCCCGCGGCACCTGGCCGCCCTCGGCGTGCAGACCCACGTGCTGCCGGCCACGGCCACCGCCGAGGACCTGCTCGAGCACGGCCCCGACGGCGTCTTCCTCTCCAACGGCCCCGGCGACCCGGCGGCCGCCGACTACGCGGTCGAGGCGGTGCGCGGCGTCCTCGACGCCC
>DASQNB010000559.1:0-6207 GCA_035645175.1 Geodermatophilus sp. | reverse complement strand
CCCGTCTGCAGGGTCCCGCCGCGAGCCTGCGAGTGGCGGGGGGGCAGAGGGGCCCTCCTTCAGTCCCCGGGGGCGACTGCTGCGGGGGCCACCCCGGCCGCCGGCGCCCGCGTGCCGGCCGGAGCCGCCTGCGGGGCCGGTGCCGGCTCGGTGAAGGGCACGGCCGGCTGCCCGGCGAGGATCGGGCCCATGGCGTTGCGCCAGATCGTCGCCGGCATGCCGCCGCCGAAGCCCCGGACCCGCTCCTGCTCCTTGGGGTTGTAGATCATGACGCTCGCCGCGTACTGCGGGGTGTAGCCCACGAAGGCGACCGAGAGGTTGTCCTGGCTGGTGCCCGTCTTGCCGGCGACCCGGTGCCCGGGGATCGCGGCGTTGCGTCCGGTGCCGAACGGCGACTCGGTGTCCCCGACCAGCACCTGGTTGAGGGTCGAGGCGATCTGCGCCGGGACCGCGTCAGGGGTGCAGCTGTTCCCCGTGACCACCGGCCGGCCGCCGCCGTCGGCCAGCGGCTCCCCGTTCCGGTCGAGCACGGCGGTCACCGGCGTCGGGTCGCACCGGGTGCCGTCGGCGGCCAGCGTGGAGTAGGCGTTGGCCAGGGCCAGCGGGCTGGTCGACTCCGGGCCGAAGGTGAACGAGCCCCGGTTCTCGTCGATGACCTGCTGCGGCAGGCCCGGGTCGCTGAACTGGAACAGCCCCATCCGCTCGGCCATGCGCACCGGGCCCTCGACGCTGCCCAGCTGGTCCTCCAGCGCGAGGAAGAAGGTGTTCGACGAGCGCACCAGGGCATCGGCCATCGACAGCGTCCGCGGGTAGCTGTCGCCGACGTTCTCGACGTCGTAGGGGCCGGCGCCGTCCTTGTACACGCGGGAGACGTAGGGCTCGCTCGCGGTGATGACGTGGGAGATCGGGAAGCCCTGCTCGAGGGCGGCGGCCGCGGTGAAGACCTTGTAGGTCGAGCCGGCGCCCTGCCCGGCCACGACGTTGAGGTTCACCGACTCGCACTCGGGCCCCTCGCAGCCGAAGCGGCGGTTGGCGGCCATCGCCAGCACGTGGCCGGTGCCCGGCTCGACGGCGGTGAACGTGCCGGCGAGCGAGTCGCCCATCGCCAGCGTGTCCAGCACCGCCTGGTCGGCGGAGCGCTGCAGGTCCGGCCGCAGCGTCGTCTGGATCGTCAGGCCGCCGGTGTCGAGCTGCTCCTGGCTGAGGCCGAGCGTGCCGATGAGGTGGTCGGCGACGTAGGCGCAGAAGAAGCCGCCGACGGTGGCGTCGATGCAGCCGTTGGGCGCGGTGCCACCGGGGGCCACCTGCACCGGCTGGGCCGAGACCTCGGCGAACTCGGCCTCGGTGATCTGGCCGAGGTCGAGCATCCGCTGCAGCACCTGGTTGCGGCGGTTCTGCCCGTTCTCGGGGTTGGTGATCGGGTCGTCGACCGACGGGCTCTGCACCAGGCCGGCCAGCATGGCCGCCTGCGGCAGGGTCAGGTCGGCGGCGTCCACGCTGAAGTAGGTCCGCGCCGCGGCCTGCACGCCGTAGGCGCCCTGCCCGAAGTACACGAGGTTCAGGTAGCGGGTGAGGATCTCGTCCTTGGAGTACTCCTCCTCCAGGGCGAGGGCCAGCCGCGCCTCCCGCAGCTTGCGGCCCACGCTCTCCTCGGTGGCGGCCTGCCGCTCCTCGGAGGTGTCGGCGGTCTGCGCGAGGGTCTGCTTGACCAGCTGCTGGGTGAGCGTCGAGCCGCCCTCCTGCACCGAGCCGGCCGCCAGGTTGGTCGCCAGCGCCCGCAGCGTGCCCTGCACGTCGACGCCGTTGTGCTCCCCGAAGCGGGAGTCCTCGATGGCCACCAGCGCGTCCTTCATGACGTCGCTGATCCGGTCGGAGGGCACCGGTGTCCGGTTGTTCCGGTAGAACATCGTGATCAGCGAGCCGTCGGCCGCGAGCACCCGGGTGTTGCCCGCCGGCATCTCGTCGGTCAGCTCCACCGGCAGGGCGTCGAGCAGCGAGGCGGAGTTGCGCGCGGCCACGCCGGTGCCCCCCACGAGAGGCAGCAGCATGCCGGCGACCAGTGCTCCGGCGAGGACGATCGTCGCGGCGAGCTTCGCGAGGACCCGGGCGCGGGGGGAGGCGTCGGGAGACATCGCAGGCCAATGTACGTGTCTGCGCGGCCCCGACGTCGCGGTCAGCGACGGCGCGCGGGGAGGATGCGCCGCCGGGGCACCCCGGTCGGCGTGTCGCCGTCCGCGCCGGTCAGCGCGTCGGCCATGCCGCGCAGCCCGTCGAGGTCGTGCACGTCGCCGGCGGCGGCCGGCACGGTGCGGACGGCCACCTCCGGGTGGGCGCTGGTGAACCGGTCGGCCAGGTGCTGCTCGCGGGTGGCCAGCGCCATCCGCTCGGCGTGCACCCGCAGCGCCCCCGCCGCGAGCTCGGCGCCCTCGCCGCCGGCCTCGAGGACCTCCTCGGCCGCGCCGTCGGCCCGGGTCGCCGACAGCGCCGTCGTCGTCGGCGGGTGGGTGCGGTTGAGCACCAGCCCGGCCAGCGGCATCTGCTCGGTGGAGAGCCGGTCGACGAAGTAGGAGGCCTCCCGCAGCGCGTCGGGCTCGGGGGTGGCGACGACGACGAACCAGGTGCCCGGCCGCCGCAGCAGCTCGTAGGTGGCGGTCGCCCGCTCCCGGAACCCGCCGAACATGGTGTCCAGCGCGGAGACGAAGGCGGAGATGTCCCGCAGCAGCTGCCCGCCGAGGATCTTGGAGATGATCCGGCTGAAGAACAGGAAGCCGGCGCTGGCGATCTTGAAGCCGGTCCGGCTCGGGGCGGTGAGCAGCCGGATCATCGTGCCGTCGAGGAACCGGCTCATCCGGTTCGGGGCGTCGAGGAAGTCCAGCGCCGACCGCGACGGCGGGGTGTCGACGACGATGAGGTCCCACCGGTCGCCGGCGCGCAGCTGGCCCAGCTTCTCCATCGCCATGTACTCCTGCGTCCCGGCGAAGGAGGAGGACAGCGCCTGGTAGAAGGGGTTCTCGAAGATCTGCTCGGCCCGCTCGGGCGTCGAGTGCGCCACGACGATGTCGTCGAAGGTGCGCTTCATGTCCAGCATCATCGCGTGCAGCTCGCCGGAGGCCCCGGTGGCCGTGCTGTCGGGGAGATGGACCCGTCGCGGCTCGTTGTCCAGCTCCACCAGGCCGAGGGACTGGGCCAGCCGGCGCGCGGGGTCGATGGTGAGGACGACGACGGTGCGGCCGGCCTCGGCCGCGGCCATCGCCAGGGCCGCCGACGTCGTCGTCTTGCCCACGCCGCCGGCGCCGCAGCAGACCACGATCCGGGTGTCGGGGTCGGTGACCAGCTCGGCCAGCTCCAGGGGCAGCGCCTCGGGCACGGGGGGTGCCGGCGGGCGCGGCTGCCGGCGGGTGCGCTCGGTCGTCCGGGTCATGCCGCCACCTCGGTCCGCAGGTGCTCCTCCAGGCGGCCGGCGAGCTCGAACAGCGCGCCGAGGTCGATCGGGCCGGGCAGCAGGGGCAGCTCGAGCGTCGGCCGGCCCAGCGCCTCCACCTCGTCGCGCAGCTCGTCCTGGGCCACCCAGCGGCGGGCGTGCTCGGTGGCCTCGGCGGCCAGCGCGTCGGCCAGCCCGGGGACGTCCTGCAGCCCGGCGGCGGCCAGGGCCGGGGCGAGGTCGGCGCCGGCCAGCCCGTCCTCGGCGGCGCGGACCAGTGCGGGCTCGGGCAGCGCCGGCTCGGTGGCCATGTTGACCACGACCGAACCCAGCGGCAGCCCGACCGTGGTGAGCTCGGCGATGGCGTCGGCGGTCTCCTGCACCGGCATGTCCTCGAGCAGCGTGACCAGGTGCACCGCCGTCTGCGGCGACCTGATCACGGCCATGACGCCGTCGCTCTGGGTCTTGATCGGCCCGGAGCGGGTCAGCCCGGCCATCTCGCCGGTGACGTTGAGGAAGCGGGTGATCCGGCCGGTCGGCGGGGCGTCGACGACGACCGCGTCGTAGACCGGGCGGCCGTCGTGGCGGCGGGTCACCGCCTCCTTGACCTTGCCGGTGAGCAGCACGTCGCGCAGGCCCGGGGCGATCGTCGTGGCGAAGTCGACCGCGCCCACCCGGCGCAGCGCCCGGCCGGCCCGCCGCAGGTTGTAGAACATCTCGAGGTACTCGAGGAGGGCCTCCTCGACGTCGATCGCCAGGGCCTTGACCTCACCCCCGCCGCGGGCGACGGCGACCCGCCGCTCCTCGTAGGGCAGCGGCGGGGTGTCGAACAACTGGGCGATCCCCTGGCGACCCTCGGTCTCCACCAGCAGCACCTGCCCGCCGTCGGCGGCGAGGGCGAGGGCGAGGGCCGCGGCGACCGTGGTCTTGCCGGTCCCGCCCTTCCCGGTGACGACGTGGCAGCGCACGGAGGAGGGGACGGGGCTCACGGACACGAGCGTAGAAGGACCCCGTCCTCCCCACCCCTCGCACGCTCGGGGCGGTGCCCGGGACGGGGCCGGCGACGGGACCCTGCAGGAGGGCCGGGGACGGGGCGGAGTGGCTGCGCTAGCGTCGCGCCCATGAGCGAACCGGCCCGCGTCAGGTGGGAGTACGCGACCATCCCGCTGCTGATCCACAACACCAAGGCGATCCTCGACTCGTGGGGCGTCGACGGGTGGGAGCTGGTCACCGTGCTGCCCGGCCCGGGCGGCGCCGACCAGCCCGTGGCCTACCTCAAGCGCCCCGTCGGCTGACCGCGCCATGACCGGCCCGCAGACCCAGAGCTGGCACGCCCGGCTGGCCGAGCTCGGCATCCGGCTGCCCCCGGTCGCCGCACCGGTCGCCGCCTACGTCCCGGCGGTGCGCAGCGGCCAGCTGGTCTTCACCTCCGGCCAGCTGCCCTTCGTCGACGGCGGGCTGCGCCGCACCGGCAAGGTCGGCGGCTCGGTCGACGCCGAGGACGCCGCGCACGACGCCAAGCTGTGCGCCCTCAACGCCCTGGCCGCCATCGACGACCTGGTCGGGCTGGACCAGGTGGCCCGCGTCGTCCGCGTGGTCGGCTACGTGGCCAGCGCGGAGGGCTTCACCGGCCAGCCGCGGGTGGTCAACGGGGCCAGCGAGCTGCTGGGCCGCGTCTTCGGTGACGCCGGCCGGCACGCCCGCAGCGCGATCGGCGTGGCCGAGCTCCCGCTGGGCGCTCCCGTCGAGGTCGAGCTGACCGTCGAGCTGAAGGGGTGACCCCCGCGGAGCCGAAGCAGGCCGCGACGGTGCTGCTGCTGCGGGACGGCGTCCCCGGCCTGGAGGTGTACCTGCTCCGGCGCACCCGCGGGATGCCGTTCGCCGGCGGGATGACCGCCTACCCGGGTGGTGGCGTCGACCCGCGCGACGGCGACGTCGAGACCGCGTGGGCCGGCCCGTCACCCGCCCGGTGGGCGCACGCGTTCGGCTGCGACGAGCGGACCGCCCGGGAGCTGGTCTGCGCCGCGGTCCGCGAGACGTTCGAGGAGGCCGGCGTCCTGCTCGCTGGGGCGGCCGACGGCGACGGGGTGGGCGGGGTGGTGCCGGACGTGTCCGGTGAGGACTGGGAGGCCCAGCGCCAGGCCCTGCTGGCCCGTGAGCTCTCCCTCGCCGAGCTGCTGGCCGACCGGGGGCTGGCGCTGCGCTCGGACCTGCTGCGGCCCTTCGCGCACTGGATCACCCCGCCGGGCGAGCCGCGGCGCTACGACACCAAGTTCTTCGTCGCGGCGCTGCCGGTCGGCCAGGAGGCCCGGCACGTCACCGGTGAGGCCGACGAGGTGAGCTGGCTGACGCCGTCCGCCGCGCTGGCCGAGATGGCCGGTGGCACCCGGCCCATGCTGCCGCCGACGATCCACACCCTCGGGCAGCTGGAGCCCTTCGCCGACGTGGCCGCGGCCCTGGCCGGGTCGCCGCCCGAGCCGCTGCACCCGATCTGCCCGTCGTTCGCCGACGAGCCCGACGGCCGCTGGGCGGTGCTCCCCGACGGCACCCGCATCAGGCTCGTGGTGCCGCTTCCCTCGTGAGAGAGGGCCCCATCGGGCCCATTGCGCGCGGAGGCCCCATCCCGCACCGGGATGGGGCCTCCGCGCGCACCGGCGCAGGACTGCTCACCTCGCGCGGCGGCGCAGGCGCTCCTCGTCGAGGACGACGACCGACTTGCCCTGCAGCTGGATCCAGCCGCGGTGCACGAAGTCGGCCAGCGCCTTGTTCACCGTCTCGCGCGAGGC
>DASQNB010000558.1:0-4524 GCA_035645175.1 Geodermatophilus sp. | reverse complement strand
CCGAGGACCCGCTCGGCCTCCGCCCGGCGCGGGCCGACCTTCGGGGTGTTGCCGACCAGCTGGACGGCGGCGTTGCCGACCCGCCACCCGGCCGTCTCGAGGACCTCGCGGACGTGGGCGAGGACGGCCGCCCCCCGCGCCCCGGCCCAGCGGGGGTCGTCGGTGCCGAGCAGGCCGCCGATGTCGCCCAGGCCGGCGGCGGAGAGGACGGCGTCGGTGAGCGCGTGGGCCACGACGTCGCCGTCCGAGTGCCCGGCGCAGCCGTCGGTGCCCGGCCACTCCAGCCCGGCCAGCCAGCAGGTGCGGCCCGGCTCGACCGGGTGGACGTCGACCCCGACCCCGACCCGTGGGAGCTCGGTGCTCACCGGGCGATCTGCAACTCGGCCAGCGCGAGGTCGTGCGGCACCGTGACCTTCGCGGCGCGCTCGTCGCCGGCCACCGTGGCGACCGGGACCCCGGCGGCGCGCACGACCGCGGCGTCGTCGGTGAGCTCGACGCCGGCGGCCAGCCGGTCGTAGGCGTCGGCGAGGACGGCGGAGGAGAAGCCCTGGGGGGTCTGCACGCGGCGCAGCGTCTCCCGCGGCAGGGTGCCGGTGACCACGCCGTCGCCGTCCACGCTCACGGTGGTGTCGACGACCGGCAGCACCGGCACCACCGCCGGGGCACCGTCGGCCAGCGCGGCGAGCACGCGGGCCACCACCTCCGGCGGGGTCAGCGGGCGGGCGGCGTCGTGCACCAGGACCGCGTCGGGTGCGGATCGGGCGGGATCGGTCACCGCGGCGAGCGCGGCCCGCACCGACGCCGTCCGGGTGGCGCCGCCGACGACCAGCTGGACCTCGCCCGGCAGGACGGCGGCGAAGGCGGCGACCTCGTCGCCGGGCACGGCCACCACCACCTCGGCCACCCCGCCGGTCAGGAGGGTCTCGACCGACCAGCGGACCAGCGGGCGGCCGGCGAGCGGGACCAGCGCCTTCGGCCGGTCGGCCCCCAGACGTAGACCACTCCCGGCCGCTGCGACGATGCCGACAGCGTGCACGGGAGTGGTCCGGGAGTGCGGGGTGAGCTCGGGGAGCAGAACTCAGCTGGCGAGGACCTCGTCGAGGAGGACCTCGGCCTTGTCCTCGTTGGTGCCCTCCGCGAGCGCTAGCTCGCTCACCAGGATCTGGCGCGCCTTGGAGAGCATGCGCTTCTCGCCGGCGGAGAGGCCACGGTCCTTGTCGCGGCGCCACAGGTCACGCACGACCTCGGCGACCTTGTTCACGTCACCGGAGGCGAGCTTCTCGAGGTTGGCCTTGTAGCGGCGCGACCAGTTGGTCGGCTCCTCGGTGTGCGGGGCACGCAGCACCTCGAAGACCCTGTTCAGCCCGTCCTGGCCGACGACGTCACGGACGCCGACGATCTCGGCGTTGTCGGCCGGCACGCGTACGGTGAGGTCGCCCTGGGCGACCTTCAGCACGAGGTAGGCCCTCTCTTCACCCTTGATGGTCCGCGTCTCGATCGCCTCGATGAGCGCGGCTCCGTGGTGCGGGTAGACAACGGTCTCGCCGACAGTGAAGCCCATGTGTGTGTGACCCCTTTCGCTGTCCACAGGTTACCACGGCAGGTCGGCGAACGGGATCGCCCGATCCCGTAAACGTGCAGGTCAGCGGCGGGATCGGTTACCCGGGAGGGGTTGACAGGAGGCCGGTCGGTGTGCGTGCGGGCGAGGTGCCCGGCCCCGCGGGCCGGTGGTGCCGGGGGCGGGCCGCCGGACCGGGCTGCGGACGCCGGGCGTGCCGTCGCCGCAGGTCAGGTGCCCGACGGCCGCACACGGACACCGTCCCGGGCCCGCTGCGCGACGGCCCGCCGGACCCGCGCGGGAGCGCCCCGACACGGGTCCGGCGGCCCGGCGTCAGAGCTGGTCGAGCCCGATGGCGAGGTCGGTGACCGGCATCCGGAAGGTGCCGCGGTCGGTGACCTCGCCGGTGGCGAGGTTGACCGAGTAGATCCGGCTCTTCCCGCCCACCGTCAGGGTCGCCCAGCCCTGCACGGCGACGGAGCGCCCGTCGCGGACGGTGCTGTAGACGTCGAAGCCGGCGTCCGGGCCGGCGTCGACGCGCAGCTGGCCGACCGGAGCGAGCGTGCCGGCGTTGGCCGGGGACTGGATGTCGAGCCGGTCCAGCGCGGTGTCGATGTCGTGCAGGACCGTCCCCGTGCCGGCGTCGAGGTCGTTGTTGGTGTACGCCGAACCGCTGATCCCCTTCGCCGGCGTGGTGCCGGTCGCCGGCGGGGTGGCGGGGTTGGTCAGCGGCCCGTCCACCACGGTCGCCCCGTTGGGCGCGTCCGGGCTCGCGGCTCCGGCGAAGGGCTGGCGCAGGTTCTGGCCGGTGTCGCTGGTGATCCGCAGGGCGTTGGCGGCGGGGTTGAAGTCGACGCCGAAGAAGCGTCCGTCCAGCGGCACGCTGAGCCGGCCGACCTCGGTGGAGCGGGCGTTCGTCGGGTCGAGCACGTAGATGCCGCCCTTCTCCCCGACCCCGTAGAGCTTCCCGTTCTGCACGCGGTAGTCGATGCCGACCAGGCGGGTGTCGCCCTCCAGCCGGACGTCGCCCACCTCGCGCGCGCCACGGGCGTCGGTGGTCCGGAAGGAGACGAGGGCCCGCCCGTCCTCGGTGAGGCCGACCGCCCGGAGGCGGTCACCGCGGTCGCTGCCGGCGCGGTCGCTGCGGCTGCTGTCGGCACCGCGGTGGCCGTCGGTCGCCATCGCCGTGGCCGGCGCCACGACTCCTCCGGTCAGCAGCGCGGCCGCCACGACGAGCGTCGTCCTGCGAAGGGTGGTGCGCATGGTTCCTCCAGGTGCTGGCGGCCGCTCTGCCGGGCCGGGCTGCCGCCTCGCTGCGGCGGTCGGGGATACGTCGGTCGCCCGGGCCTCGTTCACCGGGTCCGGGCCCGTCCCGCGTGGGCCCTCGCGCCCGAGGTGGGCGGCGGGCGACCGGACCGGGCCGAGCCCCTAGGGTCGCCGCGTGGTGCACGCCCCGAGCCGCCGGCAGAGGACCTCGGTCCGCGCGCTGGTGGTGGCCACGCATGCGGGACCGACCGTCGCGGTCACCACCACGGCCACCCTCCTCGCGGTCACCGCAGGAGTCGCACCGGAGCGGGTGGGAGTGCTCGCGCTGGCCGTCCTCGCGGGTCAGGTGTCCATCGGCTGGAGCAACGACTGGCTGGACGCCGACCGCGACCGCGCGGTGGCCCGGGCCGACAAGCCGGTCGCGCAGGGGGCGGTCGAGCCGGGCCTGTTGCGCGCGCTCGCCCTGGTCTCGGCCGCCGCGGCCGTCGTCCTCTCGCTGCTGCTCGGCCTCGTCCCGGGGCTGCTGCTGCTCGTCCTGGTCGCCAGCGGCTGGGCCTACAACGCCGGACTCAAGCGCACCGCCGTCTCGGTGCTGCCCTACGTGACCGGCTTCGGCGCGCTGCCGGTCGGGGTCGTCGCGGCGGCGCCGGGCGGGGCGAGCTGGGGAGCTGCGCCGTGGTGGCTGGCCGCCGCCGGGGCCGCACTCGGCGCCGCCGCGCACCTGGCCAACGTCGCCCCGGACCTGGAGGACGACCTGGCCACCGGCGTCCGCGGGCTGCCGCACCGGCTGGGGCCGCGCGCCTCCGCCGTCACCGGTGCGGTCCTGCTGGGCGCGGCTTCGCTGCTCCTGGTGCTCGGGCCGGACGGGTCGCCGACGGCCGCCGGCTGGGCGGGGCTCGCGCTGACCGTGCCGGCCGTCGTCGTCGCCGTCCTGGCCGGGACGGCGCGCTTCCGCCGGGCGGCGTTCCCCGCGGTCATGCTGCTGACCGTCCTCGACGTGGCCCTGCTGCTGGCCGGTGGCGCCACCGTCACCTGAGGGCCGCCCTCCTGCAGGGGCCCACCGCGAGCCTGCGAGTGGTGGGGAGCAGGAGGGTCCTTCTTCAGATCGGTTCGGTGCCGCGCAGCCGCTCCTGCTCGACGACCTCCTCGAGGCCCTTCAGCCGGTCCAGGCCCTGCAGTGCCCGGCGCATCCGCTGGTTGGGCGCCAGCCGCTCCCGGTTGCGCTCGAGGAAGGCCCAGTAGCCGGCCGTGAACGGGCAGGCGTCGTCGCCGAGTCGCTTCCTCGGGTCGTAGCGGCAGCCGTGGCAGTAGTCGCTCATCCGGTCGATGTAGGCGCCGCCGGAGGCGTAGGGCTTGGTCGCGAGCAGCCCGCCGTCGGCGTGCTGGCTCATGCCGACGACGTTGGCCACCATCACCCAGTCGTAGCCGTCGACGAAGCTGCGGTGGAACCAGTCGGTCATCGCCAGCGGGTCGATGCCGCGCTGCAGCGCGTAGTTGCCGAGCACCATCAGCCGCGGGATGTGGTGCACCCAGCCGTCCCGGCGCAGGTCGCCGAGGACGTCGGACATGCAGGCGGCATCGACCGCGCCGTCGTCGAGGTCGGCCAGCCAGTCCGGCACGGCCTCGTGCGCGGCCAGGGCGTTGGCGTGCCGGAAGTCCCGGCCGAGGTGCCAGTACACGTGCCAGATGTAGTCGCGCCA
>DASQNB010000557.1:0-10340 GCA_035645175.1 Geodermatophilus sp. | reverse complement strand
GGCAGCACGTCGACGCCGCGCTCCCGGGCCCGCGCGACGACCGGCTGGCTGAGCCCGGGGCTGACGATGAATTGAGCGCCCGCGTCGGCCGCCTGGTCGACCTGCTCGGCACGGATGACCGTGCCGGCGCCGACCACCAGGTCGGGGTGCTTGGCCATGCGCCGGATGGCCTCGGCCGCCGCCGGCGTGCGGAAGGTGACCTCTGCGACGTGCAGGCCACCGGCGACCAGCGCGCCCGCCAGACCCTCGGCGCGGTCGGCATCGGCCAGGACGACGACGGGGACGAGGCGTCCACCGAACGACGCGACGAGATCAGCCACGGGAGACCTCATTTCATTGGCAGAAACGCTGCAGTGCGCTGAGTGGAACGAGGGTGGCATGGCGATGGTCACAACGCAAGAGTCCTGTGTCGGCCACTGCAACGCTGCGTTCTGTTGACCGAAACGACGGTCGGTGTCAGACTCACCGCCATGGCCGAGACCCCCCGTATCGAGGCCGTGGACCGCGCCGTCAGGCTCCTCGTCGCCCTCGCCGAGGCCGGCGCCACAGGAGCCGGTCTCGGCGACCTCGCCGACAAGGTGGGGGTCAACAAGTCCACGGCGTACCGCGCGCTGGCGACGCTGCGCGCGCACTCCTTCGCGATGCAGTCCGACGGCACCGGCCGCTACCGGCTGGGGCCGTCGGCGATCGCGCTGGGCGACGTCTTCTGGGGGTCGGACAACCTGCCCGTCGCCGTCCACCCGGCGCTGGTCGCGCTGTCCCGCGAGGTCGGCGAGTTGGTGCACCTCGGGGTGATGGCCGACGACCAGGTGCTCTACGTGGACAAGGTGGAGCCGGAGCGGGCCATCCGGGTCTGGTCGTCGGTGGGCCAGCGGGTCCCGGCGGCGACGACTTCCCTGGGCCGGGCGCTGCTCGCGGCCGGCCACGTCCCGGACGACCAGCTCCGGGCCTACCTGCATGCGGTCCCACCGGACCGCGCGATGAGCTGGGAGCACCTCCGGGACGTCGTCCACGAGGCGCGCGCCCGCGGATACGCCAGCGAGGTCGAGGAGAACGAACCCGGCGTGGCCTGCATCGGCATGGCGATCCTCCGCGGGGACCGGACGGTCGGCGCCCTGTCGATCACCTCGCTGGCCGACCGCATGACGCCGGACCGTCAGGTGGTGCTCGCGCAGGCCGTCCGCGGCGTCGTGGGCCCGCTCCTGCCCGAGGGGCTCGCCCTCGCCGGGCCAGCGGGCGCTGTCGTCGAAGACGCCAGGGGCACCGCCCGCAGCAACGGCCACCCCGCCGACCGGGCGGGGAGCCGGTGACGGCGGGAACGGTCCGCCGGCCGTACGTGGTGACGCTGGGCGAGACGATGGCGCTGATCCGGGCCGACCAGCCGGGCCCCCTGGCGCACACTCCGGCGCTGGGCCTGGGCATCGGGGGCGCCGAGTCCAACGTCGCGATCGGGCTGGCCCGCCTGGGCACCGACGTGGCCTGGTGCGGCCGGGTGGGGGACGACGCGCTGGGCGTGCTCGTGCAACGGGAGATCCGGGCCGAGGGGGTGCAGACCCACGTGCGCGTCGACCCGGGCGCGCCCACGGGGCTGATGATCAAGGAGCGGCGCACGCCCGCGACGCAGAAGGTCGCCTACTACCGCGCCGACAGCGCCGGCAGTCGGCTGGCGCCCGACGACGTCCCGGTGGGCCTCGTCGAGGACGCCGACCTGCTGCACGTCAGCGGCATCACCGCGGCCCTGTCCTCCTCGGCGCGGGCGACGCTGCTCCACGCGGTCGACCGCGCCCGATCTGCCGGGGTGCCGGTGTCCTTCGACGTCAACCACCGGGCGAGCCTGTGGTCGGCAGCGGAGGCCGGCGCCTTCTCGCGCGACCTGCTGGAACGGGTCGACCTGGTCTTCGCGGGCGAGGACGAGGCCGCGCTCGTCGTCGGACCGCACCGGCGTGCCGAGGACGCAGCAGCCGAGCTGGCCGCCCTCGGCCCGCCGGAGGTCGTGGTCAAGCGTGGCGCCCAGGGAGCCCTGTCACTGGTCGACGGCGAGGTGCACACCGCGCCGGCCGTCCCCGTCGACGTGGTCGACACCGTCGGGGCCGGGGACGCCTTCGTGGCCGGGTACCTCGCCGAGCGCGTCGCCGGCGGCTCGCCCGCCGCACGGCTGGCACTGGGGGTCACGACCGGGGCCTTCGTGTGCCTCACCCCCGGCGACTGGGAGGGCCTGCCGCGGCGCGAGGAGCTCCCGCTGCTGACCGACCGGGAACCCGTCCGGCGCTGACGCCCAGGAGCGAAGTCAGGGATCGTTCCAGATCTCGTCGAAACGGCCCCTGCCGGCCCTGTCGGGCAGACGGGACCGCCCAGTGTTCGGTCGACCAGGGCCTCCATCGATCCCGGGGCGGTCCACTCTTCGAGCTACTGGCCGATCAGCGCCAAGAGACCGCCGCGGCATCCTGGACCCGCGCCCACGGCCGGCCGGGGCCCAGCCGCGGCACCCGGGTGGCGGCCACCAGCGGCACAGACATCGGCGAGACACCGCCGTGCCCGGACCGATGACGATCGCCGCCCGACGGGCAAGACTTCCCAGGGAACGCGTCCAGTGAGGAGTAGACGTGCGCGGAACGGTCGCCATCGTCACAGGCGGGGGCAGCGGCATCGGAGCGGCCACGGCGCTGGGCCTCGCCGCAGCGGGCTGGCACGTCGTCCTGGCCGGCCGCCGGCGGGAAGCGCTGCAGGCGGTCGTCGAGCAGGATGACGACGGGAGGCTGCACCCAGTGCCGACCGACGTGACCGACGAGACGTCGGTGCGGGCGCTGTTCGACACCGCCGTCGACACCTACGGGCGGGTCGACCTGCTGTTCAACAACGCCGGGTCGTTCGGCACCGCGCGGGAGGTCGGCGACATCCCGCTGGAGGAGTGGCAGGCGGTCGTCGCCGTCAACCTCACCGGCGTGTTCCTCTGCACGCGTGAGGCATTCCGCGTCATGCGCTCTCAGCAGCCGCAGGGCGGCCGCATCATCAACAACGGCTCCATCTCCGCCCAGGTCCCGCGCCCGCTGTCCGCGGCCTACACCGCGACGAAGCACGCCGTCAGCGGCCTGACGAAGTCCACGTCCCTGGACGGCCGCCCGTACGGCATCGCCTGCGGCCAGGTCGACGTCGGCAACGCGGCGACCGACATGACCGAGGCCATGGCAGAGGGGGTTCGACAGGCCGACGGGAGCATCCGACCGGAGCCGAGGATGGCGGTCGAGGACGTCGCCCGCGCTGTCGTCTACATGTCCAGCCTGCCGCTCGAGGCGAACGTCGCGAACATGACGGTGCTGGCCACCGCGATGCCCTACATCGGCCGCGGCTGATCGCCTGTCACGCGCCACCGCACGTCTGGACCCGGACGGCCACAGGGTCCGAGCGGGTCCGGACGAACCGCTCCGTCGTCCCGCCGGTCAGTGGGAGGCGTCCGAGCCGCGACGCCCGTGCCGGGTCGGGGTCGGGTGGTCCGTGTCGGTGTGCTCGACCATGATCCCCTCGGCGTCGCCCTCGAAGGTGGCGATCGCCGGGGCCTCGGAGAAGATCGGCCCCTCCTGGAGCTGGCCCCGCCGCACGTTGAACAGCAGGTTGAGCAGGATGGCGGTGATCGCGGCGGCGCTGATGCCGGAGTCGAAGATGACCTCGAACCAGCTCGGGAAGGGTTCGTAGAACTCCGGGATGGCGATCGGGATGACGCCCAGCGCGAGCGCGGCTGCGACGATGACCAGGTTGGCGTTGCCGTCGTACTCCACCTTGCTCAGCGTGCGGATGCCGCTGGCGGCGACCGTGCCGAACAGCACCAGGCCGGCGCCGCCGAGGACGGGCAGGGGCACGAGCGCGACGAGTCCCCCGAGGATCGGGAAGAGGCCGAGCAGGAACAGGATGACGCCGCTCACCGCGACGACGAACCGGCTCTTGATGCCGGTCACTGCGACCAGCCCGACGTTCTGGGCGAACGCGCTGACCGAGAAGCCGTTGAAGACGCCGGCGACGGTGGTGGACAGCATGTCGGCCTGCAGACCGCCGGTCACGTCGCGGCGGGTGAGCGGCTTGTCGACGACCTCCCCGATGGCCAGGATGTCGGCCGTCGTCTCGGTCATGATCACCAGCATCACGATCAGCATCGAGACGATCGCGCCGATGGCGAAGGTCGGGGTGCCGAAGTGGAACGGCTCGGTCAGCTGGAAGAGAGCGGCGTCCCCGATGCGGCTGAAGTCGGTGGCGCCGAACGGGATGGCCACCAGCGTGCCGAGCACCAGCCCGAGCAGGATCGCCACCCGGTTGAAGAAGCCGCCGAGGAAGCGGTAGATCAGCACGATGATCAGCAGGGTGGCCGCGGCCAGCCCGATGTTGCGCATCGACCCGTACTCGGGGGTGTTCGCCGTCCCGAGCGCCCATCTCATGGCCACCGGCAGCAGCGACACCCCGATGACCGTGATGACCGTGCCGGTCACGACCGGGGGGAAGAACCGGAGCATCCTGGTGAAGAAGGGCGCGATCAGCAGCGCGATGGCGCCGGCGACGATGAGGGCCCCGAAGATGGCGCGCAGCCCCGCCTCGCCGCCCAGCGGTGCGCCGATGGCGAGCATGGTGGAGACGGCTGCGAAGGACGTCCCCTGCACGATCGGCAGGCGAGCGCCGATCCGCCAGACGCCGATGGTCTGCAGCAGGGTGGCCAGGCCCGAGATGAACAGCCCGGCGCTGATCAGGTAGGTGGTCTGCTGCGGCGTGAGCTCGAGCGCGGTGCCGACGATGATCGGCACGGCCACCACACCGGCGTACATGCTCAGCACGTGCTGCAGGCCGTAGGCCACCATCGGCCCAGGCGGGAGCACCTCGTCAACGGGGTGCACGCCGGTCTCCACCGCACCGGCGCGGCGCTTCCTGGTCCACGGAGCCATCGGTCCCCCTCCTCGGTCAGCGGGTCGGTGCGGTCACCAGCCCTGACCGGGGTCGAAGGCCAGACCCGGGTCAGGGGCGTCGTCGCGGCGGACGGTGAGCTCCTGGAGCCCGTAGGGACGGTCGTCGGCGTGGAAGACCTCGTTGTCGTTCTCGATGCCGAAGCGCGCCAGGTCGTAGACGAAGTGGTGCTTGTTGGGGGCGGTCATGCGCATCTCGGCGATCTCCGGTTGCTCGTCCAGCACCGCCGCGCCGGCGTCGTAGAGGGTCTGCTGGTGCGCCAGGCTGTGGTGGTTGCCGTAGGTCTCCAGCAGTGTCTGCACGACCCGGTCGTGGGACTTGCCCCAGTCGACGTCCTCGCTGGTGTGCAGCCACTGGGCGAGCAGCGACGTCGCCATGAGCCGGTCGTGCGTGGGCGCCAGCGTCGTGAACCGGTCCACGAGGAAGTCCGCGAACTCGGAGTCGGTGGTCTTGAGGATCCACAGGTCCTCCACCCCGGAGACCACCCAGGTGGTGGAGCCGTCGTAGGTGACGGTCGCGGTGCGGACGTAGCGGCCGTCGCGGGTGAAGGCGTGCGGGTTGCCCAGGCGGGTCCAGGGGTACATCTCCAGGTGCACCCGCGCGTGGGTGATCGGATCGGTGTCGTCGACGAAGTGTCGGGCCAGCCGGATGCCGAACGACTCCGGCTGCGCGACGACGACGTCCTCCTTCGCGAACGCGTAGACGGTGTTCTTCTGCGTGTCCGTCGGGAGCACCGGCGCGTTGTCGCCGGTCAGGTGCGGAGCGTCCTGTCCGCCCCAGAGCGCGACGGTGACGTTGTAGTCGACGATCTCGTGGGGGTCGCTGTCGCGGAAGACCCGGACGACCCGGTTCTCCGCCTTGCCGTACTGGTTGTGGCCGAGCACGACTGCCATGGGGATCACACTCCTGTCTAGGAACCTCGGTAGGTGGAGAAGGCGTACGGGCTGAGCAGCAGGGGGACGTGGTAGTGCCGGTCCTCGGTGACGGTGAAGGCCACCGTCACCTCGGGGTAGAAGCCGATCTGGCCGGTCGCCGCGAAGTACTCGCCCGTGGCGAAGACCAGGCGATGCGCTCCGGCGCCCAGTCCGTCGGGGACGAGGTCGCGCAGCCGGCCGTCGGTGTCGGTGACACCGTCGCCGAGCGGCTGCCATCCGTCTCCCGCGTGGCGTTCCAGCGCGACCCGCACCCCCACGGCGGGTTGCCCGGAGACGGCGTCGAGAACGTGCGTCGACAGGGAGCTCATGACTGCAGCGACCTCTCCAGCCGCAGGCGGGTGATCTGCCGCAACTGCTCGGCGACCTCGCGCTGTTCGGTCTGGGGGTCGTTGCCCAACCGCCCGTGGAGCTGAGCGAGCATCTCCGCGGGGGATCGGCCGGCTGCGCGGATCAGGAAGACCTGGTCGAAGCGCTCCTCGTAGGCGAGGTTGCCCTCGAGCAACGCGGCGCGGACCTCCGCGTCGGCGTCGTCCATCCCGGCTTGCTCCCGCCGGGACCAGGCGGCCTCGGTGGACGAGCCCCCGACCCGCTGTCCGATGCGGGGGTGCGCCGCCAGCGCCTCGGCCAGGTCGTCGGGTCCGAGCTCGTGGATCGCTCGATCGCTGGCGGTCAGGAGCTCCGCCACGTCGGCGTAGGGCCGGCCGGCGGCCATGCGGTCGACCCAGGCACGGGCCGCGCAGCAGGCGGCCAGCTGCTCCTCGGCCTGGTCCGCGGGCAGCGCGTTCAGCGTCTGGAGGCCGGCCTGCAGCACGTCCACGGAGCCGCTCACCGCGCAGCTCCCGTCAGCAGGGAGCGGACGGCGCCGGGAAGCGCATCCAGGTCCTGCACCGGCCGGCCGGCGAGGACGTCGTCGGCCGCACCGCCGTCCAGTCCGCTCTCCTGGTCCAGCACCTGACGGGCCTGGGCGGCCGGCAGGCTGTTGAACCAGCGCAGCCCCAGCTCGGCCCGTCCCTGGTCGCTGAGCACGCCGTGCAGCCGTACCCGGGCCATCCCACCGTCGGGGAAGACGTCGAGCCGAACGGTGTCGACCTCGCCGACGTCGGGCAGGCGGAACAGGTGGCGGGTGTCCGGCTGCAGCCGGGTCCTGGGCAGCAGCTCGGTCCAGTCCCCGGAGCCGGCCGCCGCACCGGTTCCTCGGCGGGTACCACGGAGCGAGGCCCATCCGGGGGCGTTGCCCACGAAGTAGCTGGTGTCCAGCTCGGCCAGGCGCACCACACCGGGACCGGCGAGGGAGAACTCCACCCAGTCGTTGCCGTCGTCGCGCCGGCGGGCGGTCTCCCACCCCTCCCCCATCAACCGTGCCTGCCCCGGGGAGATCAGGTTCGTCGGGGACGAGAAGAACGTGTTGCTGCAGCCGCTCACCACTCCCCCGTTGGCGAGGGCGGCGAGGTCCACGGCTCCGGAACCCAGGAACCGTGGGTCGGGGACCACCTCGCCGTGCACCCGCAGTCGCGCCACCCCGCCGTCGGGGTACATGCACAGGCGGACGTGGGTGAAGCGCTCCGGCCGGTCGACGGCGAAGGCGTTCTGCGTGTCACCGGCGGCCGGCGAACGGGGCACCAGGGGGATCCACTCCGCGTCCTGCAGCTCGCCCGGCGACGGATAGCCCTCGACGGCGGCCCCCTCGACCGACACCGCGGGCGGGTAGTTGCCCTTGAAGAAGGCGGTGTCGACCACGACCCCCCGCACGATCCCCGGCGCGCCCAGGCGGACGATGGCGTGGTCGAAGCCGGGCTCGCGTCGCCGGCGGGTCTCCCAGCCGTCGTAGACCTGGCCCTTGTGCCCGAAGGTGTACGTCGAGTAGGACGGCGCCTCCGGCTTGATGAGGTTCTCCCGCTCGGCGAACAGCTCGTCGTTCGCGTGGACGACGCTGCCGCCCAGGCTGCGCGAGGCCAGGTCGGGCAGGTGGGTGGAGTCCTGCACCGGTGGAGGAGCGGCCGCACGGCCGACCGCGTCGATGCCCACGGCATCGCCGTCCGGACCTCCGGGGGACTGTTCCTGCACAGGGCTGCTCATCGTCAGGCTCCTCCTCGGGTCAACAGGTGGCCCCGCGGTCGGTCGCCGGCCAGTTCTGCGCTGCCTACTTCATGGCCGCGCAGCCAGGTGCTGCGGACGACTCCGTCGAGCCGCCGGCCCGCGTACGGGGTGATCGGATTGCGGTGGAAGAGCGCGGTGGGGTCGACGACGAAACCGTCGTCCGGAGCGAAGACGCAGAAGTCGGCGTCGTGGCCGGGTTCGATGCGGCCCTTGCGCCGCAGCCCGGCGAGCTGCGCCGGCCGCTCGGCCATCCAGCGTGTGACGTCGACGAGGGAGAAGCCGCGCCGCCGCGCCTCGGTCCACACGTCGGAGAGGCCGATCTGCAGGGAGGAGATGCCGCCCCACGCCTCCGCGAAGTCGCCCAGGTCGAGTCGCTTGAGCTCCGGGGTGCACGGCGAGTGGTCGGAGACGATGCAGTCGATCGTCCCGTCGGCGAGTCCCCGCCACAGCTGCTCGCGGTTGTCCGCTTCCCGGATGGGCGGGCAGCACTTGAACTGCGTCGCCCCTCCCGGGATCTCCTCGGCCGCGAACGTCAGGTAGTGCGGACAGGTCTCGGCGGTGACCCGGACGCCGTCCCGGCGCGCCTCGGCGATGAGCGGGAGCGCGTCGCTGCTGGAGAGGTGGAGGACGTGCGCCCGTCCGCCCGTGGCCCGGGCGGCCTCGATGACCCGGCTGATGGCGCGGTCCTCCGCCACCCGTGGCCGTGAGGACAGGAAGTCGCGGTAGTCCTCGCTGTGGGGGCTGGGGGCGCGCTCGATCTCGTCGCCGTCCTCCGCGTGGACGATGAGGAGCCCGTCGACGGTCCGCAGGACGCGCAGGTGGTCCTCGAGGTCCTCAGGACGCAGCGGGGGGAACTCGTCGACACCGGAGTGCACCAGGAAGCACTTGAAACCGAAGACGCCGGCGGCGTGCAGCGCGGTCAGTTCCCCCAGGTTCCCGGGCACGGCGCCGCCCCAGAACCCGACGTCGACGAAGCACTGGCCCTGGGCACTCGTGCGCTTCACGTCCAACGCGGCGACGTCGACCGTCGGCGGGATGCTGTTGAGCGGCATGTCCAGGATCGTGGTGACGCCACCGGCGGCAGCCGCCCGCGTCGCCGACGCGAAGCCCTCCCACTCGGTGCGGCCGGGTTCGTTGACGTGCACGTGGGCGTCGACGAGGCCCGGGAGGAGCACGACGTCGTTCCCGAGCTCGACGACGCGCCGACCCTCCAGGTCCGACTCCAGCGGCTCCACCGCGGCGATGCGCCCGTCGGTGACCCCGACGCTGCCGGCCTGCTCGCGCCCGGCCGTCACGAGACGGCGGGCACGCAGGACCGTGTCGTACCGGGTCACGAGGCCTCCGGTTGTCGAGGGATGGGGTCCGCGGAGTCGGTCGAGTGCGGCCGAACGGCAGGGGGGCGACGAGGATGCGCCGACATCGGGTGTCGATGACGCTTCCGCCGGACCAGTTGAAGCGATCCGTTGGTGAAAGACGCTAGGAGCGCCGACGTCGCCCGGTCAACAGATCGCGGCGCGATATACGCAATACTCTCCGCCCCGGGAAAAGGCGTCGCCGACCCCATTCCTCGTATTCGACGCACCTGCCGCTGGTACGAGGTCTGCGCCTCAGGAATGCTCGACCACGCCCGGAAGCGGGACGTGCGATCTGACAGCAGTTGCCGCCGGTGTCCGCGCTGCCGGCGACCCGGCTCGTGGCGCCTTTCTGGTCCCGACGGATCAACCGCGCACCTGTGTCCACTCGACCGACTCCGCGGGAGGAGTGGTGGTCGCTCGCACCCCGCGGTACGGGGTCGACCGCTCCATCCTGTCCACCGAACTGCCGTCGTCGGCGCGCCCGGCGCCACCGAGTCCTGGTGGCCGTCTGCGGTCGCCGGGCCCGCTGACACGGACGTCGCCGCCTGTGCCGGGGCCGTCCGCGACGACGTCGACGTCACCGTCGGGATCGGCGAGCGGCCGGCCTGCCGCGCCTCCACCGCGCTCTACGGCGACCGGGTCGACGAGGCCGAGCCGGCCGACCAGGACGCGTTGGCCGTGGAGGACCTCGCGACGTCGGTCGTGCCGGGCTTCCCGCGTTGCACCCCGGCCCCGGCGACGTCCGGCTCACGCACGTGCCGGACGAGGCCGTCGATGCCGTCACCCTCCCCGCCCACCGCGCGAGCGGACCTCATACGACCGGACCTCGGTGGGCTCGGCAGGGATCGTCGACGTGACGTGTCCCGGTTCATCCGCGGAGAACCCGTCGACGGGACACCTGGTCCGGCACGGCCGGCCGTCCACCCAGACCGTGTCGATGTCGGCCGGTGAGCCCAGCGCAAACGCCTTGGCCAGTGCGTCCTCCGGGTCCGCTGCATGGCGCAGCGCCACG
>DASQNB010000556.1:0-9712 GCA_035645175.1 Geodermatophilus sp. | reverse complement strand
GATCGATCGGCGGGGCGCTCTCGAGGGCCTGCCCACGGACCCGCCGGCTCGAGAGTCACACGCCGACGTGTCCGCAGCCGATCAGTCGTCCAGCCATGCGGCGAGGCTACGTGCCGAGGCCCTCGCGGAACAGCGCGCAGGACCCGGCCGGTCGCTCACCGGGCAGCGCCGTCGTCGAGCGCACGGCCCGCCCCGGTGGATGACGGGCCATCGCCGGAGCCGGGTCCAGCAGACCGGCGGGTGGGGTCACTCATCGGCGCCGGCGCAGGGGCGTGTGGTCCCCGCTGCCGGGGGGAGGGGATCAGCGGAGCGGGATCGGTCGCCCCGCGTCGTCCGCCAGGCTCAGGAGGCGTGGCCAGGAGGCCGGCGTCACGGGCTCGTTGGACCGCCATCAGCCTGTCCCGCACGCCGAGCTTGCGATACAGGTGCTCGAGGTGCTTGTGCACCGTCCGGGGTGAGGTGGCCAGGCGGCGGGCGATCGCCTGGGCGGTGAGCCCAGCCCCGAGGAGCCCGAGGACGGCGAACTCGCGCTCGGTCAGGCGGCGGTCCCGGACGCGGTCGACCTGCTCCTCCGACACGTCGTGGAGCACCCGGTGCTGGCGGACGAGCGCAGCCAGTGCCGGGACGACCAGGGTGGCCAGGTCGGTGTCAGCGTCGTCGTAGTCGTCGTCGGGACGACTGACCACGTAGGCCTCGATCCCGTCGCCCACCCGGAGAGGCAGGGCGAGCTGGTGGGTGATCCCGAAGGGACGGGCGAACGCCGACCACTCCGCGCACATCCTCGGACCGGCCACCGCGCGAGGCACCCGGCCCAGGATCTGCGGTGCGCAGCTGCCCGTGACGGAGTACCAGCGGATGAGCGGCTGCGTGGAGGCGTCGGGGAGTGGACCGGACGGCGGCACCGTCGGGAGGTAGCCGTCGGGCCAGCCGCCGACGACGTGGTCCACCCACGCGCGGTCCACGACGTTCCGCGAGCAGCAGGCCGCGTCGAAGGACTCGAGGAGCAGGTCCGCCACTCGCGTGTGTGGGAACTCCCGTGCGTCGGGCTGCCCCTGCAGGATGTCGCCGACGAGTTCCAGCCACGCTGCATGACGCCTCGTGGTGCGCGACACACTGCTGAGCGTAATCCGCCGGCGCCGGGTCGTGGAGGCCGTCCGGGGCATGGCGGTCACGTCCCCTGGATTCGTTGGAGCCCGCCGTCGCCTGCCGCGAGTACGCACAACTGCGTACGGTCCCGGCGCTCACCATCGGCGGCTCGATCGAGAGGATCTCGCACAGGCGAGCCCGCCCTCGACCAGTCGGTTGCGGGCCGAGCCCAGTGCTGCCGGTCGTCCGAGCGGCGCGCTCCGGAGCTGGATGACGGGTCCACACGGGTCGTGTCGCTCGACTCGAGTGGAAGGACCAGCCACGTGGACCGTCCATCATCCGCCCGCGTCACGCTGCTCGACGGCTTCAGCCTCGAGGTCCCCGGCCGCGAACGGCGGTCGACCGCCGACGACCTGCCACGTGGAGTGCAGCGGCTCGTGGCGCACCTGTGTCTGTCCCACAGGCCGACCCGGACGGCGACCGCCGGCCAACTGTGGCCCGACGTCCCCGACGACCACGCGCACGGGAGCCTGCGGTCGGCGTTGTGGCGGCTCAACAAGGCAGCGCCGGGCCTGATCGAGGTGTCGGGGAGCGCGCTCCGGCTGGCGGCCGGCGTCCGTGTCGACGTCCGGGAGTTCAACGACTGGGCGCAGCAGGCGATCGCTCCGCCCGGAGGTGCCGACGACGTCGCGGTGCCGGACGCAGCGCTCCTCGGCGAGCTCCTCCCCGGTTGGTACGACGACTGGGTCCTGCTCGAACGGGAGCGCCTGCGTCAGCTCCGCATGCAGGCGCTGGAGGCGGTGGCAGCCAGACTGGCCTTCCTCGGCCGCCACTGCGAGGCCCTGGAGGCCGCGTACGCAGCGGTCCGCGCTGAACCGCTGCGGGAGAGCGCTCACCGGACGGTGGTCCGGGTCCACCTGGCCCAGGGGAACCTGGCCGAGGCTCTCCGGGCATACGACTTCTTCCGGACGATGGTGGAGGACGAGCTGGGCGTGCCCCCGACCGAGCAGATGACCCGGCTGGTCCAGGACATCCCGCGGCTCCGCCGGACCCCGGCCGCGGAGCACCCCCCTCCCGGAGGAGCCGTCATCCGATCCGGGGCGGTGATCTCCTCGGGGGCGGGGCGACGTCCGAGCTGACGCGGTTGCCCCGATGAGCGGACACCGGCACGGCCGGCCTCTCCCGTCCCTCCACCGACCGGTGTCCGACCGTCATCGATCGGTGCTCCTGCACCCGCCTCGTGGACAGCCGCGGCGGTGTCCGCGCTTTCCTGCTCCACCCGGCCGGGCCCGCCGTGGCCTCGCCACGTCCGCGCACGGGCGTCGGGGACAGCACTCGGCCGGCTCCCCCGATCGGTGGGCGACCCGGAGGAAGGGCGGGTCGAGCGCGACCTCGCGGCCGCCGCTCCCAGTGCTGCCCCGGGCGACGACGGGTGCCGGGATGGCCGGGCATGATCCGGGTCCTGGGACGGAGAGCGTCCAGCGGGCGCCCCGTCCGCGTCGATGGGTCATCCCCATGGAGGACTGCGCCACGCAGCGTGACCTCCCAGCACGGGTCTTCGCACGTCGATCGCACGGCGCGGTCCTCGGACGGGCGGCCTCTGCAACGCTGCGTGGTACCCCGAGGGGAGATGACGTGGTCGACGACCCGAGTGCGGCACTGCTCATCCGCGTCTGGCGCGAAGGCGCCAGCGAGTTCCGGGCGCGGCTCCTCACCGTGCGAGGCGCCACCGCAGAGACGCCCGCGGAGCCCGCGGAGGAGGTGACGGTCGCCGTGGCGTCACCCGGTGACGTGCTCGACGCCGTGCGTGACTGGCTCGACGGCTTCGTCAGGGAGGCCACCAACCCCGACTGACGGTGACCCGCTGCCGGACGGCTGAGCGAACGGGGACCCCCGAGCCTCCGACCGCCCGGCACGGGGAACGTCAGGTGCTCTCTGAACCGGCCCCACGTGCGATGGGAGCGGCGGCGATCCGCAGCTGCCCCCCGTGCACCCGGCCGCGTGGTGCTCGTGGAACAGCAGGGCGGTCAGTTCCGGCCGGCTACGGACGCCCAGCTTGCCGAACACCGCCTTGACGTGGTCGCGGACGGTGTACGACGACAGCCACAGCGTGGCGGCGATCTCTGCGGTCGACAGGCCGCGCACCAGCATCTCGGTGATCTCGCGCTCTCGGGGCGTCAGCTCGTGGGCCGCCACGATGAGGGGCACCAGTTCCGCGCGGTGGGCCGGTTCGACGACGACGGCAGTGGTGGGGCGCCGTGATGCGACCGGGCGCAGCCGGGCCCCGTGCAGCACCAGCCAGTGCTGCGACGGCACGCGGACCCGCGCCCGCGCGGGGAGTCCGGGGCGGCCGGTCTCGGCGAGTGACCGGGCCCGACGGGCCACCTCGTACACCACCGACGGGAGCTCGAGGCCCTCGTCGGGCAGTTCGGCCAGCCAGTCGACCGCGTCGTCGGACACGGCCTCGACCGAACCGTCGTCCTGGAGGACCACCAGGCCGGGAGCCCGTCCGGGCACGGCGGAGCAGGCGCTGTCCAACAGCAGAGCGCTGCGCAGACCGTTCCCGATCTCCCCGCAGACCGCGGCGAGGAACGCGGTGTCGTCCGGACCGAACGCCGGTTCGCCGGCTGCCCGGGCCAGGCACGCCTGCCCCCACACGGCGCCGCCGGAGCGGAACACCGCGCGGAGCTCGTCGCTCCAGCCGTTCCTGGCGTTGATGGTCCGGTAGCGGGCGCTGCGGTCCAGTTCGCCGCCGGTGGTGGCCGACAGGGTGAGCGTCGCAGCGGGGGAGCGGGCGACCAGGGTGAACGGGATGAAGTCGGCGCCGGTGAGCTCGTTCTCGATGAGCTGCAGGTGGGTCCCGGGGTCGACGTCCACCGCGAACCCGCTGGTGCCGAGCAGGGTCGCCGGATCGGTCAGCTGCCAGCCCGCGGACACGTACGGCACCGCGGCGCGGACCCGCTCGGCGACCTGCTGGAGCAGTTCGAGCGGAGGCAGACCGCCCGCGCACAGCCGGGTGATCGCGCTTCTCGCGGCGCGCCGTGCCGCATCCGCCGGGACGAGTCCCATGCCGGCAACGGTCCGCCGCTCCGGTGGTGGTGTCCACCTCCGCCGGCCGGATGAGCAGAACCCCCGCAGGTGCGGGATGGCCCGCGCACGGGGGCTGCTCCCACGCTGAGCACCGACGGGGACGGACGAGTCGAGGAGGAACCGTGGTCAACGAACGTGAGCGCGTGCTGGTCGTCGGAGCCGGCCCTGCCGGGCTCGGCGCTGCGGCCGAACTCCAGCGCCGCGGGGTCCCCGTGACGGTGCTGGAGCGGGCCGACGTGCTGGCAGCGCCCTGGCGCAGCTTCTACGACCGGCTCCGGCTGAACACCAGTCGCCCGTTCTCCCAGCTCCCTGGCCTGCGGTTCCCGCGCGGCGCCGGCATGTTCCCGACCCGCGACTCCATGGTGCGGTACCTGGAGGCCTATGCCGCGCACCACGGACTCGACGTCCGCCTCGGCACGCCGGTGCTCCGCATCGATCCGGTCGGACCCGAGGGCGACGGCTGCCGGCCGCACCACCGCTGGACGGTGCGCACACCCTGCGGCGATCTGGTGGCCTCGGACGTCGTCGTCGCGACCGGTCTGCTGCAGGTCCCGTTCATCCCCGACTGGCCTGGCCGGAGCCGGTTCCTCGGCGACCTGATGCACGCCGCCGCCTACCGCAACCCGGCCGGCTTCCAGGGCCGCGACGTGCTCGTCGTCGGAGCCGGCTGCTCCGGGATGGAGATCGCGGCAGAGCTCGCCGACGGCGGCGCCCGACGGGTCCGGCTCGCCGTCCGGACGCCGCCCAACATCCTGCTGCGCTCGATCGGCGGTCTACCCGGTGACCCGGCCGCGATGCTGCTCCTCCGGGTCCCGCCCCGGGTGTCAGACGCCTCGATGGCGCTGCTGCGGCGTCTCGTCCTCGGCGACCTCACTCGTCACGGGCTCCCCGCGCCTGCCGAGGGCCCGTTCCAGCGACTGGCCCGCACCGGTGACGGCCCCGCCGTCGTCGACCGGGACGTCCTGACCGCCATCAGGGCCGGCCGCCTCGAGGTCGTCGCGGGCGTCACCGCGCTCGAGGAGCGCGCTGCGCGCCTCGCCGACGGCAACCGGGCCGACGTCGACACCGTCATCGCCGCCACCGGGTACCGCACGGGGTTGGCGCCCCTCGTCGGCCACCTCGGCGTCCTCGACGGCCGGGGGCGTCCGCTCGGCGCCACCGCCGGTCAGACCCCGGCGGGTCTGTGGTTCATCGGCTTCCGAGCCGGACCGGCGCAGATCGGCGCCGTCGGCGGTCAGGCGCGTCGCCTCGCCACGGCCATCGACCGCCGGACCGGACCAGGCCGTCGCTGGAGGTCCCACCGCGACCGCCCGCCGGCGAGTGAGGGCGCGACCGGTCGGCGACTGCGCAGTCCCGCACCGCGGCCAGCTCCGCCGTCTGAACCGGCCCCGGGCTCCGTGGGGAACCCGGACCCGCTCGGCAGGGTCGGCTGACGATGGGAGCCACCGCGAGCTCGCCGTGCCCGCGCCAGGACGCCGTGGACCGCGAGTTCGAACTCATCCGACCGGCGGGTCCGCGCCCGCGCCATGAGCGTCGGGCGCGGATCCGGCAGGGGCGACGTCGTCGTAGAGGAGGGCCATCCGGTCGATGAACCAGATCTTCCCGGCCGTCTGGACCGCCAGCCCGAACAGGACCATCCACCCGTCCCGCACGACGAGCCCTCTGGCGACGAACGGCACGCCCAGTGCACTGACGGCGCCGAGCACGTTCGGGGCGACCCGGTGCCGCGGAGGAACGGGGACCTCGTCGCGGTTCGCCCAGTAGGTCTCGCCCAGCACCCCCCGGGACGCCCAGTGGTCCAGCGAGCGCGGTGGCGGGAAGGCCCGGGGGTTGATCGCCGTCCACGCGCACACCAGGCCCACCGGGACGAGCGACCGCCAGCCGAGCCACGTACGGGTCCAGATCGCGGCGGCCAGCAGCGGCGGGATGGGGATGCGCGTGTAGACGCTCCACGGGTTGGCATGGCGCTGCCAGGCGTCCCCTTCGAGCCCGAATGCCCTGGCCATCCTGGCGTCCATCGCCATGTCGATGCCTCCTCGCGCGCCTCCCGGCCAGCCAAGGGCACGGGGGTTCCGGGCACCAGGGTCGTTGCGCACTCCCCGGCCTCCTCAGGATCCACCCGGGTGGGCGACGGCCTCGACGCCGCACTCGTCGGTGGACCCAGGCCGGCGAGACGGAGGGCTGCTCCCGACCCCGACAGCCGGACGCCGACCGCGCGCCGCGAGCCCGACCGCAGACCGTGACGACGACCCGGAGTGGCGTGCGGATCGAGGACCGAGGACGGGGCCTGCACCGTGCTGTCCGGCTCGGCCGTGGTCGACTGCTCTGCCCGCAGAGCGGAGGCGATGCGGCGCGGGCACGGTCCCCTCGATCGCGGTCGACGGCTCCAGGCACCTCCAGAGCACGACACGGCCCGTGGCCCGCTCCCGAACCCCCGGCTCGCAGGGTCGTCTCAGGACCGTGCAGCCCTGGGCCATCGGTCCTCTCGGGCGCCGGAGACGTCGGTGTGCGCGGAGACGACAGGGGGAGAGCCATGACGGTGCTCTCGCGATGCCGGCGCGGAGCCACCGCGCTGCTGGCTTCGGTGGCCATGGTGGGGGTGGCCTTCGCGCCGACGGCGGCGGCCCAGCCTCCCGACGAGAACGACGGCTGGCAGATGGCCCCGCCGCCGCTGACGACGCCGTGGACCGGCCAGGTCTCGCCGAGCAATGCGCTGCCGGAGTACCCGCGGCCGCAGCTGACGCGGCCCAGCTGGCAGAACCTCAACGGGGTGTGGCAGTTCGCCGGTGCCTCGGTGGGGGATGCGCCGCCCGTCGGCCAGGACCTCGCCGAGAGGATCCTGGTGCCGTACCCCACCGAGTCGGCCCTGTCCGGCATCGCGCGGCACGAGGACCACATGTGGTACCGGCGGACGTTCACGGTCCCCGAGTCCTGGCAGGTCGGGCAGGGTCAGCGGCTGCGCATCAACTTCGGGGCCGTGGACCACACGGCCACCGTGTGGGTGAACGGCACCGAGGTCGCCCACCACACCGGCGGCTACACCCGGTTCTCCGTCGACGTCACCGATGCCCTGACGCCCTCGGGTCCCCAGGAGATCGTCGTCGGTGTCGAGGACCGCACCGACGAGACGTGGCAGCCGGTCGGCAAGCAGCGGGACGTTCCGGACCGCGGCATCTTCTACACCAGCTCCTCCGGCATCTGGCAGACGGTGTGGATGGAGCCCGTCGCCGCGCGCGGGCACGTGGAGGACCTCGACATGGCCACGGACGTCGACACGGACACGCTCACGCTGACCGTGGACACCGGCGGGGACGCGTCCGGCCTCACGGTCCGTGCCGTGGTCGGAGACGGCGACGAGGAGGTCGCGACCGCGGAGGGGGCGCCCGATCAGCCTCTGGACGTGCAGGTCCCCGACGCCGAGCTGTGGTCACCCGACCACCCGTTCCTGTACTCGCTGGACGTGACCGTGCTGGACGGCCAGCAGGAGGTCGACCAGGTGGGGTCCTACTTCGGCATGCGCGAGATCGGGACCGCCCGGGGCGCGGACGGCCGCCTCCGCATCACGCTGAACCACGGGATCCTCTTCCTGATGTCGACCCTGGACCAGGGCTTCTGGCCGGACGGCATCTACACCGCACCGACGGACGAGGCGCTGCGGTCCGACGTGGCCCAGACCAAGCGCCTCGGGTTCAACACCATCCGCAAGCACGTCAAGGTCGAGCCGGACCGCTGGTACCACGCCGCCGACACGCTCGGCGTACTCGTCTGGCAGGACATGCCGTCCATGCGGACCGGCGGGATCCCGCCGCCGGAGGCACAGGCCGAGTTCGAGCGTCAGCTGCACGAGATCGTCGACCAGCACGACGGCTGGACCTCGGTGATCGGATGGGTCTTGTTCAACGAGGGCTGGGGCGAGTGGAGCAGCGAGGCCACCGGGCGGATCGCCGACTCGGTCGCGGCCCAGGACCCCACCCGGCTGGTGAACGCCCACAGCGGCGTGAACTGCTGCGCCTCGCACGGCGACAGCGGCCGCGGCGACGTCATCGACTGGCACGCCTACACCGGTCCCGCGCAGCCCACGCCCGACGACCACCGCGTGGCGGTCGACGGTGAGCACGGTGGCTTCGGGCTCGAGGTGCCCGGCCACATGTGGTTCGGGGAAGGTGGCGCCTACCAGATGGCACAGGACGAGGACGAGCTCACCACGTTGTACGTGGAGAACCAGCGCCAGCTGATCCCGATCGCGCAGCAGCGCGGCATCAGCGGCGCCGTCTACACCCAGCTCACCGACATCGAGCACGAGGTCAACGGCTTCTTCACCTATGACCGGCAGGTGGAGAAGATGGACTTCGACCAGGTCCGGGCGGTCAACGACGAGGTCGTCCGCACCGCGGAGCTCCTCGCTGTCCCGTCGATGACCACCGATCCCGGCATGCTCGGCCTCGACGCGGTGGACGCCTCCGGCGATGGTGGGTGATGGCCCCCTGTGTCCCCGGCCGGCGCGCCACCGTGGCCCGGGTCATCAGGCTCGATCACCGCGGATCACCTGATGCGGTCACCGCGCAGCTCCGCCGGCTCGATCACGGCCGCGGCCACGGCAGCCGCGGCGGCCGACCCGCCGCGGCCATCGCGGCGAGCACGCCGTCGTCGGTGTCGTGTGCCATCACACGTCGATGGACGTACCCCCCTCGGGGATCCATCATCGGGAGGACGGCATGGCAGGTGAGTGCCCCAGGGAGGACGCATGACCGACCTCGAGCCCGTCGAGCCCGGCGCCGTCCTGCCCCGGGGTGCTCGTATCGACCTCCCACCGGAGCAGTGGCCGACGGCGGGGTCGTCGAGGAGGCGCGCGATCGTCACCTCGGGCATCCGTGCCCTCACCAGCAGAGGCCCGGTCCTCTCCGTCTCGGCGCTCACCGTCACGGCAGTGGTGGCTGCCAAGGTGGCGGGGCTGGCCGCCCGCATGGCCGGGTGGAACAGAGCGCCGGTCGGTCCCGAGGTCGTCGGCCGCATCCCGGGAGCGCCGGCTCCGGACGTGACGCTCCAGGTCTCGTGGACCCACGTCGAGATGCGGTGGCGCTGGTGAGCCGCGGCGCCGTCGAGGCGCGAGGGCTCGTCCGACCGGGACGACGGCTACGTCATGGCCTTCGTGGTCATGGCCCTCGTGATCATGGCCTTCGTGGTCATGGCCTTCGTGCGGGAGCCGGGACAGGGGGCCACCGACCCCGGTGGTCCTCTCGGCGCAGGACTCCACGGGTGCACCCGTCGCCCGGGTGCACCCGCCCAGGGGCGTCCCGCTCGGCCCTCACGGCAGCTGGATCGTCGACACGTGAGGGCCGAGGTCCCCGGGCTGCGGACCGGCGCAGGGCGCCGGTGTCGGTCACGCCGCGGCGGTGAGCAGTGGTGCGCGGGCGGTCCGGGGCCGGCCGGGACGTGCTGGTCAGACGGTCTCGGGCACCCGCAGGTGGGCCAGGGCGAGGTCGAACTCGGCGACCTCGAGGATCTCCATGCCCATCCGGCTCGCGAACTCCTCGCG
>DASQNB010000555.1:0-7741 GCA_035645175.1 Geodermatophilus sp. | reverse complement strand
CTTGCAGGCCGCGACGATCGCCTCGGACTGCTCCAGCGTGATGCTGCGGTTCATGACGACTCCCTCGGGTCAGGCCGACGGCGGTGCGCGCTGCTCGGCTCGCAGGAGTATGCGGTGACCCGGGTCACGTCCGCTCCGGGGTGAGGCGGATCATGGCCGAGCCGTCGCTCCGCGTGCGCGTTGCTGACGCTGCGCAGTGACTCTCGCCCGACAACCCCCGTGCCGGGAGGGCCGTCCCGGCGGGCCGCGTCACCGGCCCAGCCAGGCCAGCGCCTCCTCGACGGTCGCGGCCACCGGCACGCCATCGGGCAGCGGCGGCCGGCGGACCAGCACCACCGGGACGCCGAGCTGCCGGGCCGCGATCAGCTTGGCCGCGGTCATCGGCCCGCCGCTGTCCTTGGTGACGACGACGTCGACGCCGTGCTCGGTCATCAGCGCCCGCTCCTGCTCGACGGTGAACGGGCCGCGGGCGAGGACCACCGTGGCGCGGGCCGGCAGCGGCGGCGCCGGCGGGTCGACCGAGCGGACGACGCAGTGCGCGGTCAGCCCGGCGAAGGCCGCGAGCCCCTGCCGGCCGGTGGTCAGGAACACCGAACGGCAGCCGGCCACTGCGGTCGCCGCCTGGTCGAGGGAGGAGACCCACCGCCAGTCGTCACCGGGCTGCGCCGTCCAGCCGGGGCGCTGCAGGCGCAGCAGCGGGGTGCCGGTGGCCGCGGCCGCGGCCGCCGCGTGCGCGCTCATGGTGGCGGCGAACGGGTGGGTGGCGTCGACGAGCGCGGCCACGCCGTCCAGCGCGGCGGCGAGACCCGCGGTGCCGCCGAACCCGCCGATGCGCACCTCGCCGGGCGGGAGCACGGGGTCGGCGACCCGGCCGGCGAGCGAGCTGAGCACCTCGACGCCCTCGGCCACGAGTCGCTCGGCGAGCCGCCGGGCCTCCGCCGTCCCGCCGAGCACGAGCACCCGGCCGGTCACGTCCGGGCCCCGTGCATGCTGACCAGGTGACCGAGGCGGGGCGCGAGCGCAGCACGGGGCTGCGCCACGGCTGGACGACCGGCGCCTGTGCGACGGCCGCGACCACCGCCGCCTACACCGCGCTGCTGACCGGCGAGTTCCCCGACCCGGTGCAGATCGAGCTCCCGCACGACAAGCGGCCCTCCTTCGCGCTCGCCCGCGAACTGCTCGCCGACGGCGCCGCGACCGTGGGCGTGGTCAAGGACGCCGGCGACGACCCCGACGTCACCCACGGCGCGCTGGTCTCCGCACGCGTCACCCACGGCGAGCCCGGCAGCGGCGTCGTCTTCCGGGCCGGCGAGGGCGTCGGCACGGTGACCAAACCGGGGCTGCCGCTGCCGGTGGGCGAGCCGGCCATCAACCCGATGCCCCGGCAGTTCATCCGCGAGCACGTCGCCGCGGTGGCCACCCGGCACGGCGGCACCGGCGACGTCGTCGTCGAGGTGGCGGTGGAGAACGGCGCAGAGCTGGCGCGGAGGACCTGGAACCCGCGGCTGGGCATCCTCGGCGGGCTGTCGATCCTCGGGACGACGGGCGTCGTCGTCCCCTACTCGTGCTCGTCGTGGATCGACTCGATCCGCCGGGGCATCGACGTCGCCCGCGCGGCGGGGCGCACCCACGTCGCCGGCTGCACCGGGTCGACCAGCGAGCGGGTGGTCACCGAGCTGTACGGGCTGCCCGAGGACGCGCTGCTGGACATGGGCGACTTCGCCGGCGCGGTGCTCAAGTACCTGCGCCGCCACCCGGTACCGCGGCTCACCGTCGCCGGCGGCATCGGCAAGCTGGCCAAGCTCGCCGACGGCCACCTCGACCTGCACTCGGCGCGCTCGCAGGTCTCCCCGGACGCGCTGGCCGCGATGGTGCGCGACGCCGGCGGGTCGCCGGAGCTGGTCGCCGGGGTGCTCGGCGCCAACACCGCGCTGCACGCGCTGCAGCAGTGCCAGGCGGCCGGGCTGCCGCTGGGCGACCTGGTGGCCGCCGGTGCCCGGCGGACCGCCCTCGGCGTGCTCCGCGGGGCCCCGGTGGCGGTCGACGTCGTGGTCATCGACCGGGGCGGCACGGTGGTGGGCCGCGCTCAATAGCGGCATCTCGTCGTCGAGTACAGGTGGCTGTCGGGGAACTGCGCCGCCGCGAGCACCGGGCCGACGACGACGACCGCCGTCCGCCGCACCCCGGCCGCCTCGACCTGGCCGGCGATGTCGGCCAGCGTGCCACGCAGCACCAGCTCGTCGTCCCGGCTGGCGCGGGCGACCACCGCGACCGGGCCGTCGTCCCCGTAGTGCGCGGCGAGCTCCGGGGCCAGCTCGGCGATCCGCTGGACGGCGAGGTGCAGCACCAGCGTCGCGCCGGTGGCCGCGTATGCGGCCAGCTGCTCGCCCGGCGGCATCGGTGTCGACCGAGCGCTCGTCCGCGTGAGGACGACGGTCTGCCCGACCCCGGGCACGGTCAGCTCGCGCTTGAGCGTCGCGGCCGCCGCGGCGAACGCCGGGACGCCGGGCACGACCTCGTAGGGCACCCCGGCCGCGTCCAGCCGGCGCATCTGCTCGGCCATGGCGCTCCAGATCGACGGGTCGCCGGAGTGCAGCCGGGCGACGTCGAGGCCGGCCTCGTGCGCGGCGACGAGCTCGGCGGTGATCTGGTCGAGGTCCAGGTCGGCGGTGTCGACCAGCCGCGCGCCCTCCGGGGCGGTGTCGAGCAGCTCGCGGGGCACGAGCGCGCCGGCGTAGAGGCAGACCGGGGCCGACGCGATGGCCCGCGCCGCCCGCAGGGTGACCAGGTCCGCGGCCCCCGGCCCTGCGCCGATGAACCAGACGGTCACGCCGCCCCCCTCGCTCGGTCCACTTCCGCGGAAGTGGACGGTGCACTCCCGCGGAAGTGCACGGGGTCGTCCGCGGTCGTCATCGCGTCACCGACCAGATCGTGACGGGCATGGCGGGCCGCCAGCCGGTGAACCCGCCCACCGGCTCGGCGCGCTGCACGCCCAGGCGCACCAGCTCCCCGCCGGCCCGGGCCCGCCACGCGGCCAGCACCGCCTCGCCCTCGACGGTCACCGCGTTGGCCACCAGCCGGCCGCCGGGGTGCAGGGCGGCCCAGCAGGCCTCCAGCAGCCCCTCGCTGGTCAGCCCGCCACCGACGAACACCGCGTCCGGCGCGGGCAGCCCGGACAGCGCGGCCGGCGCGCGGCCCTCGACCACCCGCAGCCCGGGGACGCCGAGCCGCGTGGCGTTCTCCCCGACCCGCCGCGCCCGCTCGGCCGAGGACTCCACCGCGACCGCGCGGCAGGAGGGGTGCACCCGCATCCACTCGATGCCGATCGAGCCGGCGCCGGCGCCGACGTCCCACAGCAGCTGACCGGGCAGCGGCGCGAGCCGGGCGAGGGTGACCGCGCGGACGTCGCGCTTGGTCAGCTGCCCGTCGGAGGCGTAGGCGTCGTCGGGCAGGCCGGGCACGGTCGGCAGCGGCACGGCGCCCGGGTCGGCGACCACCTCGACGGCGGTGACGACGAGCGGGTCGGTGCCGGTGTGCGGCCAGTCCGCGGCGGTACCGGTGAGCTGCCGCTCGGCCGGGCCGCCCAGCTGGGCCAGCGCGACGAGCCGGCTGGCGCCGTACCCGCGGTCGGCCAGCAGCCGCGCGACCTGCCCGGGGGTGCCGCCGTCGGAGCCGAGCACGAGCAGCCGCCGCCCGGGGGTGGCGTGCGGCGCAACCAGCTCGACCGGGCGGCCCACGACGGAGACCACCTGCGTCTCCTCCACCCCCCAGCCCAGCCGGGCGCAGGCCAGCGTCACCGACGACGGGTGCGGCACCACCTCGACCGCGCCGGCCCCGTGCAGCCGCACCAGCGAGGCGCCGACGCCGGACAGCATCGGGTCGCCGCTGGCCAGCACGACCACCCGGCGGCCCGGGTGGTCGGTGACCAGCGCGGCCAGCGCGGGCGCCATGGGCGAGGGCCAGGGCACCCGCTCGGCAGGGACCTCGTCGGGCACGAGCGCCAGCTGGCGGGTGCTGCCGCGCAGCACGTCGGCGTCCTCGACGGCCCGGCGGGCGCGGGGCGACAGGCCGTCCCAGCCGTCCGCGCCGATGCCGACGACGACCACCGGGGTCACGCTCTGCCCACGGGCGCGACTCCGCGCTCGCTCCGCTCCTCGCTCGCTCTGCCCCGGCTCGCCTCCACGCTCGCTCCGCTCCTCGTCCGCAGAGCTCGCTGCGATGCTCACTCGCTGTCGGCTCGGGCGCTCGCTGCGATGCTCACTCGCTGTCGTCACGCGGGCAGCTCCCCCGCCGGCCCCGCCGCCTCCACCAGCAGCCGCTCCCGCAGCTCCTCGGGCAGCCGGTCGACGTAGACGGTCCCGTCCAGGTGGTCCACCTCGTGCTGCAGGCAGCGGGCGGCCATCCCGGTCGCCTCGATCGACACCGGTGCGCCGTCGGCGTCGACGCCGTCCACCCGGGCGCGGAATGCCCGCGGCAGCTCGGCGTAGGGACCGGGCACCGACAGGCACCCCTCGTCGGTGACCTCCTCGGCCGGCTCACCCTCGTACGGCTCCAGGACCGTCAGCTCGGGGTTGACCACGTAGCCGACGACGTCCTCGCCGTCGGCGTCCGGGCAGTCGATGACGAAGACGCGCGCGTCGACGCCGATCTGGTTGGCCGCCAGGCCCACGCCGTCGGCGGCCTCCATGCTGGCGAACATGTCGAGGACCAGGCGGCGCAGGCCCCGGCCGAACTCGGTCACCGGGGCACACGGCCGGTGCAGTACGGGGTTGCTGCCGTAGGTGACGATCGGCCGGGCGATGCCGCTGTAACGGCCGGGCAGGCGCATGACCGTCGATCCTAGGGACGGCGCCGCGCGGGCCGGTTGGCACGATGACCGCGTGCTGCCCCCGCGTGACCTGCCGACCGCCGCGGGGCTGGCCCTGGGTGCCGCCGCCGACCTGCTGCTGGCCGATCCGCCGCGGTGGCACCCGGTGGCCGGCTTCGGCCGGGCCGCCGCGGCCCTGGAGCGCCGGCTCTGGCGCGACTCCCGCACGGCCGGGGCCGTGCACGCCGCCCTGCTGACCGGTGCGGCCACCGGCCTGGGCGTCGTCCTGGACCGGGCCACCCGCGGGCGGCCGGCCGCCCGCACCCTGGTCACCGCCGCCGCCACCTGGACGGTGCTCGGCGGCACCTCCCTGGCCCGCGCGGGGACGGCGATGGCGCGGACCCTGGACGCCGGCGACCTGCCCGCTGCCCGCGCGCTGCTGCCCACCCTGGCCGGCCGCGACCCGTCGGGCCTGGGGAGGGGCGAGCTGGCCCGCGCCACCGTCGAGTCGGTCGCGGAGAACACCTCCGACGCCGCCGTCGCCCCGCTGGTCTGGGGCGCCCTCGCCGGGCTGCCCGGCCTGCTCGGGTACCGCGCGGTCAACACGCTCGACGCGATGGTGGGCCACCGCTCGCCGCGGTACGCCCGCTTCGGCTGGGCGGCCGCGCGCACCGACGACGTCGCCAACTGGCTGCCCGCGCGGCTGACCGCCGCCCTCACCGTGGCCACCGCGCCGTCGGCCGGCGGCTCGGCGCGCGGTGCGTGGACGACCTGGCGCCGCGACGGCGCGGCCCACCCCTCCCCGAACGCCGGCCGCTGCGAGGCCGCCCTGGCCGGGGCCCTGGACCTGCGGCTGGGCGGCCGCAACGTCTACGGCAGCCGGGTGGAGGACCGTCCGACGCTCGGCAGCGGGCGGTCGCCGGCCGCCTCCGACGTCCCCCGTGCCGTCCGGCTCTCCGCCGCGGTGTGGACCGCGGCCGCCGCGCTCGCCGCCACCGCCCGGGCACTGCCCCGCCTCTGACCCACCGTCGGGGTCCCACTCCGTTCCGTGACCTCCCCGGTACGACACACCGGGACACGCGGACGGTGCATACCGGACGGTCACGCAGAGGCGTGCACGTCGCCGCCGAACGCCGTACGGTCCCAGGACACGGAGCGGCCGGTGGCCTGGAGGTCACCGGCGTACCGCGGTGGTCGAACCAACGGCACCCGGCGCCCCGGCCGGGCCCGGTCCCGGCGGCACACCCGTGGAGTCGACATGACCGCGACCCCCTTCCCGACCCTCCCCCGCAGCACCGACTCCCCCGCTCGTCCGGCACCGCAGCCGGCGCGCAGCGCCATCGCCGCACGGCGGCTGGCCGGCCGGTACCGCTACGACCGGCGCGCCGGCACGTGGTCCTGGTCCCCGGAGATGGCCGTGCTGCTCAACCTGGCCCGCAACGGGGCCCACCCGTGCACCGAGCTGCTGGTCCGCTCCCTGCACCCGGGCGACCGTCCGCGGACCCTCGACGCCATCGCCGGCGCCTGCACCGCCGGCCTGCCCTTCGCCCTGCGCGTGCGGCTGGGCAGCCGCAGCGGCGGGGAACGCCCCGCCGTCCTCATCGGTGAGCCCGTCGTCGACGCCGCCGGAGCCGTCGACGCCCTCGAGGGCGTGCTGGTCGAGGTGCCCCCGGACCCCGGCCCGCCCGAGCCCCGGCAGGGTGCCGACGACGACGGCGACGGCGAGGACCGGGTGCACGCCCTGGAGACCGAGGTCACCCAGCTGCGCACCGCCATGAGCAGCCGCGCGGCGATCGAGCAGGCCAAGGGCATCCTCATGCTGCTCACCAGCTGTGGCGAGCAGGTGGCCTTCGACCTGCTGGCGCACATCTCGAGCAACTCGCACCGCAAGGTCCGCGACGTCGCCGTGGCGATCGTCGAGTCCGCGGCCGGGCACGCCGGGCTGCCCGAGGACATCCAGGGGCTCATGCGCGACGTCTGCCCCCCACGCCCGCACCACTAGGGCGCGCCGTCCGCCCCGGGAGCCGCCCGCTCCCGGGGCGCACGGGAGAATGCCGCTGTCGCCGGTGGTCGCCGGTGGTCCCCGAGCCGAGAGGGGGCACGCGGCGTGCTCTACCAGGTCGTCCGGTTCCTGCTGCGCCCGTTGTTCCACCTCGCGCTGCGGATGCGCGTGACGGGGCGGGAGAACGTGCCGGCCACCGGCCCGGTGATCCTGGCCAGCAACCACCTGTCCTTCATCGACAGCATGGTCATCCCGCTGTCCGCCCCCCGCCGCGTGCACTACCTGGCCAAGGCCGAGTACTTCACCGCCACGGGCGTGGGCGGCTGGCTGACCCGGACGCTGTTCACCGCGCTCGGGGCGATGCCGGTGCAGCGGCAGACGTCCCGGGCCGCGCAGGAGGCGCTGGACACCGCGCTGGCCGTGCTGCGCCGTGGTGAGGGGTTCGGCATCTACCCGGAGGGCACCCGCTCGCGCGACGGCCGGCTGGCCCGCGGCAAGACGGGGGTCGCCTGGCTGGCGCTCACCGCCGACTGCCCCGTCGTCCCCGTGGCCGTCGCGGGTACCGACCGGGTGCAGCCGGTCGACACCCGCTGGCCGCGCCCGCACCGGGTGTCGGTCACCTTCGGGGAGCCGCTGACCTTCCCCGAGCAACGCGGCATGGCCGGCAACGGCCGGGCCCGCCGGGTGGTGACCGACCGGATCATGGAGGCCATCGCCGAGCTGTCCGGGCAGGAGAAGGCCGACTGGGGCCCTTCGGCGTGAACGGCGCGCTGCTCGTCGCCGGGACGACATCGGACGCCGGCAAGTCGGTGGTGACCGCCGGCATCTGCCGCTGGCTGGTGCGCCAGGGGGTCTCGGTGGCCCCGTTCAAGGCGCAGAACATGAGCAACAACTCGATGGTCACCGCCGACGGCGCGGAGATCGGCCGGGCG
>DASQNB010000554.1:0-3005 GCA_035645175.1 Geodermatophilus sp. | reverse complement strand
CCAGCAGCAGTTCAGCCAGCAGCCGGAGCTCGTGCAGAACACCCCGGCCGACGCGCTGCCCGAGAGCTTCCGCGTCGAGCTGGTGAACCCCGAGCGCTACGAGGTCATCGCCGCGGAGTTCCCGAACGGGCAGAACGGCGTGGACCAGGTGCGCGACGAGGGCGACTTCCTCGACCGGCTGTTCAGCCTGCTCAACGGCGCCCGCAACGCGACGATCGCCGTGGCCGTCGTCCAGGCGCTGGCGGCCCTGCTGCTGATCTCCAACACCATCCAGCTGGCCGCCTTCAACCGGCGCAACGAGACCAACATCATGCGACTGGTCGGCGCCTCGCGCTGGTACACGCAGCTGCCGTTCATCCTCGAGGCCGCCCTCGCCGGGCTGATCGGTGCGCTGCTGGCCATCGGCGGGCTGGTGGTCACCAAGCTGCTGTTCGTCGACAAGACCCTGGCCGGGCCGATCCGGGCCGGCATCATCCCGCCGGTCGACTGGGGCGCGATCGCCTTCATCAGCCCGGTCATCGCGGGCGCCGGCGTGGGCCTGGCCGGGATCGCCGCCTACGTGACGCTGCGCCTGTACGTGCGCATCTGACGCACCCCCTGACGAGATCGGCGGTCCCGTGGTCATCAGCGCTCGATGGCCACGAGACCGCCGAACTCGCGTGGGGCGTCGGGGCTATCCGAACAGCTGCGACAGCTGGTCCCACAGCAGGATCGCCGAGAAGAAGCCGTAGAACAGCACGGCCCACCCGAGGGCGACCAGCCGGCCGCCCCGCAGACCGATCTCGCGGGGCAGCGTCCGCCTGTTGAGCTGGATCAGGAGGCACGAGTACACGAACATCACCAGCCCGTTGAGCGACGAGGCGATCACCAGCAGCACCAGCGGCTGGGTCAGGCCGGAGAGCAGGATGACGGAGCCGAAGACGATCTCGGCCCACACGGTGACGAAGTACAGCCGGCTCTCGGTCCAGGTGGTGCTGGTGGCCAGTGGTCCGGTCTTGAGCACGTCGGCCGTCACCCTGCCCACCATGTCCAGCACTGCGAGGTTGGTGGAGTAGAGGACGACGGCGCCGATCAGCCAGAAGGTCGTGCCGAACCACGCACCCTCCGACGCCTGCAGCGACTCACCCTGCACGCGGATGAAGTCGAAGCTCCCCTCGCTCACGCCCGTGCCGACGGTGACGTAGGTCAGCGTCATGAAGGTGAGCAGGGCGATCGCCCCGATCACGAAGAAGGTGAGGAACTGCTCGCGGTCGGCGACCCGCCACCAGCCCCGCCACCGGCGCAGGTTCGCGTCGTCCCGTCGGAAGAAGTATCCGGTCGTCGGCGCGGCCATCTCCTCGCCGGTGAGCGGCGAGACGATCCGGGGGAGCCGGGCGCCCATCCCCAGGTTCTTGTCGCGCACCCAGTTGGACTGGACGAGGTTGAGCGAGCCGCCCGCGCCGGCGAAGGCGATGGCGCCGAGCAGCGTCGCCGCGCCGATGGAGCCGACCGCGTCGGGGATCTCTCCGACCTCCACGAAGCCCCGGCCCAGTGCGGCGTACCCCTCGACGCCGAGCTGCGTGAGGAGCACATAGACCATGAACAGCACGATCAGCCCGACGAGGAAGAACTGGATCTTCTCGACGGTCTGGTAGACGACCGGTGACACGGTCAGGACGACGCCGATGAGCAGCAGCACTCCGATCGTGGTGTAGGGGACCAGGTCCTGGGAGAAACCGAGCGCGAAGCCGAGCGTGGTGGTGCCGCCGGTGGCCCAGCCCGGCCAGGCCCACGGCACGATCGTCATGACGATGAACAGGGCGCCCCAGGGCTTCCACAACCGGGTGAAGCCGGTGACCGCCGTCTCGCCGGTTGCCAGTGTGTAGCGCTCGATCTCCATGTTGAGGAAGTACTGGGTGCCGACCCCGATGATCACCAGCCAGACCAGGGCGAGCCCGACCTGGGAGGTGATGTAGGGCCAGAGCACGTACTCCCCGGAGCCGATCGCCCCGGCCAGCAGCAGCACGCTGGGCCCGATCACCCGCTTCATCGGCAGCGGCTCCGGCAGCTCGGCGTACGGCACCGGTGCCAGGTACCTGCTGGGGATCTCGGTGGCGGTGTTCCCGCCGCCAGCGGTCTCAGCGCGAGAGTCGGCCACGGTCAACCTCCTCGGTGTGCGGAAGCCCTCCGCTCGGGGCTCCACGTCTTCGGGGCGCCCTGTCCAGGACCGCGTCGCCGGGGCGCGCTGGACCACGTCGGCCACTCGTCTGCACTGCGGTGGGTGGGCGCCCTCGCGCCGCGCGGGAGCCGCGCCGCAGCGTCGGGGAGTGCGGGAAGGCCCTCCCGGGGGCCGGACGCCTGTGCCGAACCGCGGTCGGCGACGAGATGCTCGCGCACGGTGCCGGCTGCAGCGATCTTCGCAGACTCGGCCATCGGCGCCTCCAGACGTACCGAGGTGGTCCGTCGTGAGCGATCTCCCCGGGCGCAGGCTAACCGTGGAGATAGGCGCTGACCAGCCCCTTCGCCGCCGCACCAGGGCGTCGACCGCACCCCCGGCGACCCGCGTCGGGACGCGCGTTCCGCAGTCCCGCGGTCGTCGCGGCGGACCGTCAGTAACCTTGGGGCATGCCGCGTGAGACCGGGCGGAAGCTCATCGCCCAGAACAAGAAGGCGCGGCACGACTACTCGATCCTCGACACCTACGAGGTGGGCCTGGTGCTCACCGGCACCGAGGTGAAGAGCCTGCGTGCCGGCCGTGCCTCCCTCGTCGACGGGTTCGCCACGGTGGACGGCGGCGAGGTGTGGCTGCAGCACGTGCACATCCCCGAGTACACCGAGGGCACGTGGACCAACCACGCCCCGCGCCGCAAGCGCAAGGTGCTCATGCACCGCGCCGAGATCGACAAGCTGATCGGCAAGACCAAGGAGGGCGGCCTGACCCTCGTGCCGCTCGACCTGTACTTCAAGGACGGCAAGGTCAAGGCCACCCTGGCGCTGGCCAAGGGCAAGAGGTCCTACGACAAGCG
>DASQNB010000553.1:0-5947 GCA_035645175.1 Geodermatophilus sp. | reverse complement strand
GGCTGGGCGCCTGCCTGGGCTTCCTGTGGTGGAACACCAGTCCCGCACGGATCTTCATGGGCGACACCGGCTCGCTGGCCCTCGGCGGGCTGCTCGCCGGCCTCGCCGTCGTCACCCGCACCCAGCTGCTGCTGGTCGTGCTCGGCGGGTTGTTCGTCGCGGTGACGCTGTCGGTGGTCATCCAGGTGGCCTTCTTCCGGGCCACCCGTCGCCGGGTGTTCCGGATGGCGCCGCTGCACCACCACTTCGAGCTGGCCGGCTGGACCGAGAACACGGTGATCGTGCGCTTCTGGCTGGTGACCGGGATGTCGGTCGCCTTCGGGCTGGGCCTGTTCTACGCCGACTGGCTGGCGATCGCCGGACTGTGAGGGACAGGCTGCTGCGACACGCCCCGACGGTCCGCCGGGAGACCCGCCCCGGCGGCCACGATGGCCGGATGGAGTCCACCGGCGTCCCGACCGCACCCGGGCGACGCCGGACCGGGCCGACCGGGCGCCGAGTGCCGGTCCGCCGGTTCGCGCCCCCGGCCTGGCTCGACGGCCCCATGACCAGCTTCCAGCTGGTCGTCGGCGCGGCCGGCATGCTCCTGGCCATCGGCCTGGTCATGGTGTTCTCCGCCTCGGCGATCGAGGCCGCGCTCGACGACCAGCCCGCCTGGCGGCCCGGCGTCGACCAGGTCGTCTTCGCCGTCCTCGGCCTCGTCGCGCTGCTGGTGGCGGTGCGGCTGCCGGTCGGCCTGGTGCGCCGCTGGGCCCCGATCGGCCTGCTCGTCGCCGCGGCGCTGCTGGTCGCGGTGCTCGTGCCGGGCATCGGCATGGAGCTCAACGGGTCCCGGGCCTGGATCGACCTGGGCTTCACCAACTTCCAGCCCTCCGAGCTGGCCAAGCTGGTCTTCGCCCTGTGGGGCGCGCACATCCTGGCGATGCGCGACCGCTTCCTCACCGTCAGGACGCTGCTGGTGCCGCTGGTGCCGGTGTTCGGCGTCCTGTCGTTCCTGCTCTACCTGGAGCCGGACTTCGGCGGGGTCGTCAGCCTCGGCCTGGTGCTGGTCGGCCTGCTGTGGGCCGGCGGCCTGCCGCCCCGCTGGTTCGCCGGCTTCCTCGCCGCGGGCGCGGCTGCGGTGGCGCTCATGGTCGCCGTCGCCCCGTACCGCATGGAGCGGGTCACCTCGTTCCTCGACCCGTTCGCCGACCCCTCCGACACCGGCTTCCAGGCCATCCGCGGCTTCTACGCGCTGGCGACCGGCGGGCTGTGGGGCGTCGGGCTGGGCAACAGCGCGATGAAGTGGAACCTGCTGCCCGAGGCGGAGTCGGACTACATCTTCGCGATCATCGGCGAGGAGCTCGGCTTCCTCGGCTGCCTGGTCGTGGTCACCCTCTACGGCCTGCTCGCCCACGCCGGTTTCCGGATCGCCCGCCGCACGGCCGACCGCTTCGTGCAGCTGGCCTGCGTCGCGATCACGGTGTGGCTGGTCGGGCAGGCGGCCCTGAACATGGGCTACGTGGTGGGTCTGCTGCCGGTCACCGGCCTCACGCTGCCGCTGGTCTCCGCCGGTGGCACCTCGCTGGTGCTCACCCTGTTCATCGTGGGGCTGCTCATCCGCTTCGCCCGCTCCGAGCCCGAGGCCGTCGAGCACCTGCGCCGGGCCGACCGCAACCGGCTGTCCCGCTGGCTGCTGCCGGTGCCCGAGCAGACCGTCGACCCGGTGCGTTCGCGCCGCGCCCGCCGTCCCGGGCGGCCGGCCGAGGACTCCGGCCGCGCGCCCGAGCGACCCGCGCGTCGCTCCGCCGGCTCCGGTGCCCGCACCGTCGCCCGCGTCGTCCCGGTCCCGCCGGGGGAGCGGGCCCCGCGCGAGCGGGTGCCGCCCCGCGACCGGCGGACCGCCGACGGCCGCGGCCGGGTGCCCGAGGGCCGCCGGCAGCCGCCACCCCGGGCCCGTGCCACCGCCCCCGAGCAGCCCCGGCGGCCACGGTGAGCGCCCGCCGCAGCGTCGTGCTGGCCGGTGGCGGCACCGGCGGGCACATCGAGCCGATGCTGGCCCTGGCCGACGCGCTGTTGCGTCGCGGCGCGGTGGAGGGCGGCCTGCGGATCACCTGCCTCGGCACCGCCCGCGGCATGGAGACCCGGCTGGTCCCCGCCCGCGGCTACGACCTGCGGTTGATCCCGCCGGTGCCGCTGCCGCGCCGGCCCACCTTCGACCTGCTCCGGGTGCCCGGCCGGGTGGTCCGCTCGGTGGCCGAGACCCGCGCGCTGCTGCGTGAGCTGTCCGCCGACGTCGTCGTGGGCTTCGGCGGGTACGTCGCGCTGCCCGCGTACCTGGCCGCGCGCCGCGAGCGGGTGCCGGTGGTCGTGCACGAGCAGAACGCCCTGCCGGGCCTGGCCAACCGGATCGGCGCCCGGGTCGCCGAGCGGGTCGCCGTCACCGTGCCCGGCACGCCGCTGCACGGCGCCGAGCACGTCGGCATGCCCCTGCGGACGGCGATCAGCACGCTGGACCGCCCCGCCCACCGGGCCGAGGCCCGCGCCACCTTCGGCCTGGACGCCGACCGGCCCACGCTGCTGGTCTTCGGCGGCTCGCAGGGGGCGGCCTCGCTCAACCGGGCCGCCGTCGGGGCCGCCGACGCGCTCACCGCCGCCGGGGTGCAGGTGCTGCACGCCCGCGGCCCCAAGAACACCGACGTGACCGTGCCGCCCCGCGCGCCCGGGCACGCCCCCTACGTCGTCGTCGACTACCTCGAGCGCATGGACCTCGCCTACGCTGCCGCCGACCTGGCCCTGTGCCGGTCGGGCGCGGTCACCGTGGCCGAGCTGTCCGCGGTCGGGCTGCCGGCGGTGTTCGTGCCCCTGCCCATCGGCAACGGCGAGCAGCGGCGCAACGCCCTGCCCGTGGTCGAGGCCGGGGGAGGGCTGCTGGTGGACGACGCCGACCTGTCGCCGTCCTGGATCGAGGAGCACGTCATCCCGATGGTCACCGACCCGGCCGCGCTGGCCCGGTACGCCGAGCACGCCGCGGCCGCCGGCGCCCGGGACGCCGACGACCGGCTGGCCGACATCGTGCTGGAGGTGGCTGCGAAGTGAGTGCGGCTGCGGTGGCCGCCTGGGCCGAGCCGGTGCCGGGCCTGGAGGAGCTGGGCGCGGTGCACTTCGTCGGCATCGGCGGGGCCGGGATGAGCGGCATCGCCCGGATCCTGCTGGCCCGTGGCGTCCGGGTGTCCGGCAGCGACCGCCGCGACACCCCGACCCTGCTGGCGCTGCGCGCGCTCGGCGCCCGGGTGGAGCTCGGCCATGACCCGGCCCACCTGGGGGACGCCGACACCGTCGTGGTCTCCACCGCCATCCGCGAGGACAACCCCGAGCTGGCCGCGGCCCGGGAGCGGGGTCTGCGGGTGCTGCCCCGCGCCGTCGCGCTGGCCGCGGTGATGGCCGGCAAGCGCAGCGTCGCGGTGGCCGGCACGCACGGGAAGACCTCGACCACCTCGATGCTCACCGTCGCCGTGCAGGCCTGCGGCGTCGACCCCTCGTTCGCCATCGGCGGCGACCTCAACGAGTCCGGCAGCAACGCGCACGCCGGGGAGGGCGACGTCTTCGTCGCCGAGGCCGACGAGAGCGACCGCTCGTTCCTGCTGCTGGCCCCGCACGGCGCGATCGTCACCAACGTCGAGGCCGACCACCTGGACAACTACGGCGACCTCGCCGCGGTCGAGGCCGCCTTCGACCGGTTCCTGCAGACGGTGGACCCGGCCGGCTTCGTCGTCCTGTGCGCCGACGACCCGGGCTCGGCGCGGCTGCGCACCGTGCCCACCCCGGCCCGCGTGCGCACCTACGGCACCGCCGAGGACGCCGACCTGCGGCTGGTCGACGTCGAGGTGGGTCCGGAGACCACCGACTGGACCGCCGTCCTCGACGGCGAGCTGCTCGGCCGGGTGCAGATCCGGGTGCCCGGTGAGCACATGGCCCGCAACAGCGCCGCCGCGCTGCTGGCCGGGCTGGAGCTCGGCCTGCCCGTCGAGGGGCTGATCGCGGGCCTCGGCCGCTTCGGCGGGGTGCACCGGCGCTTCGAGCTCAAGGGCACCGTGGGCGGCGTGCGCGTCTACGACGACTACGCCCACCACCCGACCGAGGTCGCGGCACAGCTGCGCGCCGCGCGGGCGGTCGCCGGCTCCGGCCGGGTCGTCGTGGCCTTCCAGCCGCACCTGTACAGCCGCACCCGGGAGTTCGCCACCGCCTTCGGCGCCGCGCTCGGCCTGGCCGACGAGGTCGTGGTGATGGACGTCTACGGCGCGCGCGAGGACCCGGTCCCCGGCGTCACGGGGGCGATGGTCGCCGACGCGGTCGGGCTGCCGGCCGAGCGGGTGCTCTTCGAGCCGTCCTGGTCGGCCGCGGCCCCGGCGCTGGCCGAGCGGGCCCGCCCCGGCGACCTGGTGATCACCATGGGCGCCGGCAACGTCTCCATGGTCGGCCCGGAGGTGCTCGAGGCGCTGCGCGCGCGCCCCGCCCACCCCGGCGGCACGGCCCCGCCCGGCGACCCGGCGGTACCGGCGCGGTGAACCGCTCGGGGACCACCACCAGCGACCGCTCGCGCGGCGGGGGGTCCTCGCGGGCCGAGACCGAGCCGCGCCGCCGTCCGGCCGCGGGCCGCACCCGCCGGAGGCCGCGGCGCGACACCCCGGGCGACCGCCGGCGGCGGCTGCTGGTGCGCGGCGGCCTGGCCGTCGCGGTGCTCGGCCTGCTGGCCTGGCTGTTGTGGGGGAGTCCGGTGCTGGCCGTCTCCGCGGTGCGGGTGGACGGCGCCGGCACGCTGACCGCCACCGAGGTCGTCGGCGTCGCCGGCGTCGCCGAGGGGACGCCGCTGCTGCGGGTCGACGTCGAGGCGGCCGAGGCCCGGGTCGCCCGGCTGCCCCAGGTGGCCGACGTCGAGGTGACCCGCGGCTGGCCGCGCAGCGTCGTCGTCACCGTCGTCGAGCGGGTGCCGGTCGCAGTGGTGGAGGAGGCCGGCACGCGCTCGCTGGTCGACCGCGACGGCGTGCTCTTCGACACGGTCACCGGCCGGCCGCCGGCCGGCGCGGTGCCCCTGGACGTCGCCGACCCCGGACCCGAGGACCGCGCGACGCGCGCGGCGCTGGCGGCCCTGGTCGCGCTGCCCGAGGAGGTCCGCGGCGACGTGGCCGACGCCCGGGCGACCAGCGCCGAGGACGTCCGGCTCACCCTCGAGGACGGCACCACCGTGCTGTGGGGGAGCGCCGAGGAGGCCGGGGACAAGGCCGACACCCTCGTCGCGCTGCTCGGCCAGCTGCAGGCCGGGGCGCTGGAGCCGGCGCAGACCATCGACGTCAGCACCCCGTCGGCCGTCGTCCTCCGCTGAGCACCGGCTGGCCCGACGGGCCCGGCCGGGGCAGGGTGGCCCGGTGAGCACCGGCCCGGTCAGCCGCTTCCCCGTCCCCCCGCGTGACCAGCTGCCCGAGCAGCTGAGCGAGCGCTACGCCGAGGTCGAGGAGCGCTCGGGCTTCCTGCCCAACGTCTTCGCCGCGCTGGCCTGGCGCCCGGCCGAGGCGGCGGCCTTCTTCGCGCTGCACGACGCGCTGATGGACAAGGACACCCCGGGGCTGTCGACCGCCGACCGGGAGCTGGTCGTGGTCGCCACCAGCGCGGCCAACGACTGCCTGTACTGCGTCGTGGCCCACGGGGCGATCGCCCGCATCCGCGCCCGCGACCCGTACCTCGCCGACCAGGTCGCCGTCGACTGGCGCAAGGCACCGGTGTCGGAGCGGCTGCACGCCGTCCTCGAGGTCGCCGTCCGGCTGGCGGTGGACCCGGCGGCGGTCACCGCCGCGGACCTCGACCGGCTGCGCGGCCACGGCCTGACCGAGGACGACGTGTGGGACGTCGGCGCGATCGTCTCGCTGTTCGCCCTGTCCAACCGGCTGGCGCACTGGGCGGCGATCCCGCC
>DASQNB010000552.1:0-5225 GCA_035645175.1 Geodermatophilus sp. | reverse complement strand
GCTCGAGCGCATCGACCTCATCCAGCTGCACCGCATCGACGCCGAGGTGCCGTTGGCCGACCAGCTCGGTGCGTTCAAGGAGCTGCAGGACGAGGGCAAGGTCCGCCACATCGGCGTCTCCGAGGTCTCGGTGGCCGAGCTCGAGCAGGCCCGCGAGATCGTCGAGATCGTCAGCGTGCAGAACCTGTACAACCTGACCAACCGGCAGTCGCAGGACGTCCTGGACTACTCCACCGAGCACGGCATCGGCTTCATCCCGTGGTTCCCGATCGCCACCGGCGACCTGGCCGCGCCGGACAGCCCGGTCGCCGACATCGCCCGCGAGCTGGACGCCACACCGTCCCAGGTGGCGCTGGCCTGGCTGCTGCACACGTCCCCGGTCGTGCTGCCCATCCCGGGCACCAAGTCCGTCGACCACCTCACCGAGAACCTCGGCGCGGCCCAGCTGCGCCTCTCCGACGAGGACATGGCCCGCCTGGACGCCCTGGCGTAGAAGCCCCGCGGAGTGGCCCGTCTCGGGTCCCGCCGGCCCCCTGCAGGGTCCCGGCCCCGTCCAGGGCACCGCCCCGAGCTTGCGAGGGGTGGGGAGGACGGGTCCTCCTGCCTGCAGGGAGCCGTCAACGCCAGCGGCGCAGTGATCCGGGCCGCAGGCGGTGGCGGGCCGGGCGTTCCTCGGCGCGCCGCGCGGGCCGTACCTGGTACGGCAGGAGCGCGCGGCGTGCCGAGGAGTGGACCCGGGCGTGGGGCAGGGGGACGGCGACGGGCGCGTCGTGCGGGTCGACCGGGCCGTCGAGCTCCAGCCGTTCGCCGAGCCCGGCCGAGCGGACCAGGCGGCGGGTGGTCGCCGGAGCGCCCACGATCCGGCAGCGACGACCCACGGGGACGAGCGCGTCGGTGAAGGCGGCCAGCGCCTGCAGACCCGAGCAGTCGCGGAAGCGGACACCGGCCACGTCCACGACGACCGCGCCGTGACCGACGGCGGCGGCCTGCTGCAGCGCCGTCGTGAGCCGGGGGATGGTCGAGACGTCGGCCTCGCCGGTGAGCCGGACGACGACCTGGCCGGGAGCGGGGACGACAGCGGTCTGCAGGTGCGGCACCGGTACCTCGACAGGAGAGTGCGCTGCACCGCCGACGGTTTCGGGCGGTCTGCACCGACGGTAGTGCCGCAACGGCGGTGATGACAAACGGTGCGCAGGCAACTGCACAGTGCGTCCGTCGTGTCGTCGCCGACCCCCTGCGGCGGCCGGGCCGGGTGCGCGGCACCATGTCGGCGTGGACGCCGAGGACTTCCGCCAGGTCAGGGACGCCGTCCGGCAGCTCGTACGGGAGGTCGTCATCCCGCTCGAGGAGCGGATCGAGGACGAGGACCGCATCCCCGACGAGCTGCGCGCCAGAGCCGCCGAGATGGGGCTGTTCGGCTACGCCCTCCCCGAGGAGCACGGGGGCCTGGGCGTCACCATGGCCGAGGACGTGGAGCTGGCCTTCGAGTTCGGCTACACCACCCCGGCCTTCCGGTCGCTGTTCGGCACCAACAACGGCATCGCCGGCCAGGTGATCGCCAGGTTCGGCAGCGAGGAGCAGAAGAAGTCGTATCTGCCGCGGCTGGCGTCGGGGGAGCTGATCGGCTCCTTCGCCCTCACCGAGGCCGAGGCCGGCTCCGACCCCGCGGGGCTGCGCACCACCGCCCGCCGGGACGGCGAGGGCTGGGTGCTGAACGGCGCCAAGCGCTACATCACCAACGCGCCGATCGCCGACCTGTTCGTCGTCTTCGCCCGTAGCGACCCGCAGGAGAAGGGCGGCCGCGGCATCTCCAGCTTCGTCGTCGACGCCTCGACGCCGGGGGTCACCGTGGGTCCGCACGACCGGAAGATGGGCCAGTCCGGCGCCTGGACGGCGGAGGTGTTCCTCGACGACGTCCGCGTGCCCGCCGACGCGCTGATCGGCGAGGAGGGGCGCGGCTACGCGAAGGCGCTCACCGTGCTCTCCCGCGGCCGGCTGCACATCGCCGCGCTCTGCGTCGGGATGGCCCAGCGGGTGCTCGACGAGTCGGTGGCCTACGCCGCGACCGCGAAGCAGGGCGGCGCGCCGATCGGCCGGTTCCAGCTGGTGCAGGCCCAGCTCGCGGACGTGCACGCGGAACTGCTGGCCGGACGGGCGATGGTCCGCGACGTCGCCGCCCGCTACGACACCGGCGAGGACACCTCGATCGGGCCGTCGTCGGCGAAGCTGTTCTGCACCGAGATGGTCGGCCGGGCCGTCGACCGCGCGGTGCAGGTGCACGGCGGCCTGGGCTACCTGCGGACGACGCCGGTCGAGCGCTTCTACCGCGACGCCCGGCTCTACCGGCTCTACGAGGGCACCAGCGAGGTGCAACGGGTGATCATCGGCAGCGGGCTGCTGCGCGAGGCGGGCATGCCCCGTGGCTGAAGGAGGACCCCGTCCTCCCGACCCTTCGCCAGCTCGGGGCGGTGCCCTGGACGGGGCCGGGGAACGTGCAGGGAGGTCGGCGACGGACCGGGAGGCCCGGCGGGAGGTGGCCGCCGAGCTCGGGGCGGCGCTGCGCGACCTGGCCGACGCCGCCGTCCGCACCGAGGTGCCGGACGGGGAGCTGGCCGCCGTCGCCGCGGCCGCCCGCGAGCTCACCGCCCGGCTGCGCGCCACGGCCCGCGGCCTGCACGAGGTCGCCGCCGTCGACGACACGGACACCGGCGAGCGCTGGTACAGCCCGGTCTACGGGCCCGGCAGCCCGGTCGCGCCGCCGCTGGTGGCCAGCGACACCCCGGACGGCCGGGCGACCGGCCGGGTCACCGTGGGCAAGGCGCACGAGGGGCCGCCCGGGCTGGTGCACGGCGGGGTGGTGGCCACCCTGCTCGACCACGTGCTGGCCCGCGCCGTGCGGGCGGCCGGTCGCGGCGGGCTGACCGGCACGCTGACCGTGCGCTACCGCCGGCCGGTGCCCCTGGGCGTCCCGCTGCTGCTCACCGCGGAGGCAGGGGAGGCCTCGGGACGGCGGACCACCGCCACCGCCCGGCTCGCCAGCGAGGAGGACCCGGGCACCGTGCTCGCCGAGGGTGAGGGGCTGTTCGTCGCGCTGCGCCCGGAGACGGCGGCCGGCGTGTTCCCGTCGCTGGCCGACCCGGCCGGCACCTGGACGGCGCACGAGTAGACCGCGGTCACCGGCGGAACAGCTGCAGCGAGCCGACCGGCAGGAACCCCGCGGCCAGCAGCACCCGGAGGCCGGCCGCGTTGCCCGGCGCCGCCGCTGCGACGCCCGGCTCGCCGGCGGGCACCTGCTGCAGCGCGGCGGCCACCAGGGCGGCGCCGGCGCCCCGGCCCCGCCGTTCCGGCTCCAGCTCGACGCCCAGCTCGGTCAGCCCACCGACGCCGGTGCCGCCGGTCTCCTCCTCGGCGGCGGACAGCATGACCGCGCTGGAGTCCACGCCCACGACGCTCGCGGCACCGAGCTCGGACCAGGCGCGGCTGTACACGCCGCCGCCACAGCCCACGTCGGCGACGTCGAGTCCCGCGGGGTCCAGGCCTGCCCGCACGGCGTCGCGCCAGGAGGCGTCGGCGTCCCGCCCGCCGTAGGTGCCGCGGTTGGCGGGGGCGTGGACGTCGATCGGCACGGGCACGCGGCTCAGTCGGCCCGCGGGCCGGGGACGTTGGCCGGGTCGTTGCCGGGGTCGCGCTCGGGCCCGCCGGCCGGCTGCAGCAGTGCGCCGGGCGCGCCCTCGCCGCGGCCGAGGGCGGCGACGAACTGGCGCAGCACGTCGTCCCCCGCGTGCGCGGGCGTCCAGTCCAGCAGCCGGCGGGCCCGGCCGGTGTCGAGCGCCGGTGCCTGCAGGCCCAGGTCGAGCCAGCCGGGCTCGGTCGGCACGAGGTGGGCGTGGAAGGCGGCCGACAGCGCCGCCCGCACCGCGACCGCCGGGACCGGCACCCGTACGGTGCCCAGCGCGCGGGCGAGGCCGTCGGCGTCGAAGGTCGGCTCCGCGGCGAGGTTGAACGGCCCGGGGGCGCGGCGGTCGAGCATCCGCACGATGGCGTCGGCGACGTCGTCGGCGTGTACGACCTGCACCCGCAGCGACGGCAGGGGGAGCGGGAGCAGCCGCGCCACGGAGACGGGCAGGAGGCGGGCGGCGCCGAACAGCAGCGGGCCGAGGAAGTAGCGGCCGATCTCGCTGCTGGCCTCCGGCTGCAGCACCAGCGTCGGGCGGACGACGGTGAGCGTCGTCCCCTCGCGCGAGCCGAGCAGCTCGCGGACGACCAGCTCGGCCTGCGACTTGTCCCGGCTGTACTGGGAGCTGGGGATGCCGGTGACCGGCCAGTCCTCGGCGACCTGCCGGTCACCCGCGCCCGCGGCGTAGGCGCCGAGCGAGGAGGTGTGCACGAAGTGCGCGACGCCGGCGGCCGCGGCGGCGCGCGCCAGCCGGCGGGTGCCGTCGACGTTGACCCGGTGCAGCCGCTCCGGCTGCCGGCCCGGCTGCAGCGCCCAGGCCAGGTGGACCACGGCGTCGACGCCGTCCAGAAAGCGGGTCAGCTCGTGCTCGCTGCGGGTCTCGCCGAGGTCGGCGAGGTACCACTGCACGCCGTCGTAGGGGGTGATGGACGGCGGTTGGCGCCGGGCGAGTCCCCGGACCTCGGCCACCCCGCTGCCGGGTGCGGTGAGCCGGCGCAGCAGCGCCGTCCCGAGGTTGCCGCTGGCGCCGGTGATGGCGACCTTCAGGCCCTGCAGGTGGTCACGGGTCGCTTCAGCCATGTCAGGCCGCTACCCGCGACGGACCCGCTGTACCCGGTCCACCTCCAACCGGTCGCAGGTGGACCCGACAGGGCGTCGTGCCCGGCGCAGACCGGGGGAGAGCAGGGCCATGACCAGGACGGCGGCCGGGCCGGCCAGGGGACCGGTCGCCGTCCCGCCCGTCTCCGCCAGGCGGGGCAGCAGCAGGTTGCCGAGCAGGCCGCCGGACAGGAGGGCCAGCGACCTCGCCGAGACCGTCGTCGAGCGCCGACTGCTCGTCGTCCGCTCGTGGAGGAGTTGCCGGCGCACCGGCCAGCCGATCGCGTTGAGCAGGTGGAAGAGCACGACGGCGGTCGCGGCGACCGCCAGCCCGGGGGCGAGCGCCACCGCTGCGACGCTGAGGGCCGCGAGCACGGCGCTGACCCCGCTGACCCACGCCACCGGACCTCGGGCGGCCCGGCGCGCGGCCGGGGCCGACAGCGACCCCAGG
>DASQNB010000551.1:0-2546 GCA_035645175.1 Geodermatophilus sp. | reverse complement strand
GAGCACTACCGCACCGACCTGACGCCGGTGCCCAACATGCTGGCCACGCTGCTGCTGACCGCGCTGCTGCCCCTGGCCGGGCCGGACGGCGCGGAGAAGCTGCTGGTCGCCGGGCTGGTCCTCGGCCTGGTCGGCGCGCTGGCCTGCGCGGTGCGAGCCCTGGACCGCCGGGCCTGGTGGCTCGCCGCGGCCGCGCTGCCGTTCGCCGGCAGCCACCTGGTCGCCTACGGCTTCTACAACTTCGTGCTCGGCGTGATCGGGGCGCTGCTGGTCCTCGCCGTGGCGCTGCGCCGGCGGGACGGGTGGCAGCTGCGCGCGACCGCGGGGCTGGCCGGGCTGCTGGTGCTCACGTGGAGCGCGCACCTGCTGCCGTGGGTGTTCGCGGCGGGCAGCGTGCTGGTGCTGGCCGCCGTCCGCACCGCCGGCGCGGTCCGCAGCGGCGGTGCGGTCCCCGCTGCCGTGCGCCGGCACGCGGTGCCGGTCCTGCTGGCCGTCCTGCCGTCGGTGGCGTTGACCGCCCGCTACCTCGCCACGGGGGAGGGGCCGCCGGCCGAGGGCGAGGTCGTGCCGTCGCCGGAGCGGGTCCGGGAGCTGCTGACCGGGCTGCGGCCGTTCGTCACCGGCTGGGGGGACGAGCGGCTGCCGGCGCTGGTCACCGCGGTCGTGCTCGCCGTCCTGGCCGCCGCGGCGCTGCGACGGGCCCGGCCCGGGGGTCCCGGCCTGCGCGCCGAGCGGATCGCGGTCGTGCTGCTGCTGGCCGGCGTCTCCACGGTCTACTGGCTGACGCCGGACCGCCTGGGCGAGGACTTCGGCTTCCTCGCGGCCCGGCTGGCCTGGTTCCCGCCGCTGCTGCTCGTGCTGTGGGCGGCCACCCGCGTCCCCGGCCCGCGTGTCGGCGCCGCCGCGACCGTGCTCCTGGTGACCGCCGCCTCCGCGGCCGCGCTCGCCCGGCTGCCCGCGCAGACCGCTGCGGCCGAGGAGGTCGGTGAGCTGCTCGCGTTGGCCGAGCAGATCCCGCCCGGGTCCACCGTCGCCGTCCTGCAGTACGACCGGTCGGTCGCCTGGCCCGGCTCGGGGTCCCCCGACCCGCTGCGCCACGAGTCCAGCCGGCTGGCGGTCCGCGCCGGCGGTGTCGACGTCGGCCACTACGAGGCGGTGCACGACTACTTCCAGGTGCGCTTCGACGGGGCACCGTCCCTGCGGCAGCGGATGGACGCCGACCCCGGGCAGCGCGGACTCGAGCGCCTCCCGCCGCTCGTCGACCTCCCCGCGGTGCGCGGCGACCTCGACGCCGTCGTCGTGCTGGGCCTGGAGCGGGCGGGGGACGACGTGCGGCAGGCCGAGCGCACGCGAGCCGTCACCGAGGAGCTGGGGGCCCACTACGCACCGGTCCTGACCTCGCCGTCCGGGCTGGCCGTCCTGTGGCGCGCCGCCCCGGCGTCGGGTCAGACTGCCGGGGGCGGCAGCGCGGCCGCCCCCCAGAGCGGACCCGCGGGTTCCGGTCGACCGACCGGCGGGTAGGACGCCGACGTCCCGGCTGAGCCACCGGCCGCGCGACCCCACGACCCGGGTTCCCGGGAGAGTCCGCGGAGGATGCGTGCGCAGTCCACAGCCGGCCACCGGCTCCACCGCCGTGAGGCCGGCCCGCCGCTGCACGCGTGTCCGCTAGGTCCGACGGCGCGCAGGCCGCTCCTCCCGTCACCCGGGTACGCCCGGCTCCCGCGCGACCGGACCGCCGGCCCGGCCTGTGGCCGCGACTGGGCGAGCGCTCCGGTCAGCCCTGGCCGCTGGCCGTGCTGGCCGTCGTCCTGGCCGGCTGCGTCGCCGCCGGGGTGGTCGCCCGCTTCCTCGCGCCCCCGGAGCTCTGGCTCGACGAGGCGCAGAGCGTCGCGATCGCCCGCCTGCCGCTGCCCGAGCTGTTCGCCGCCCTGGAGCAGGACGGCTCGCCGCCGCTGTACTACCTGCTGCTGCACGGCTGGACGGCGGTGTTCGGGACCAGCGCGACCGCGGTGCGTGCGCTGTCGGCCGGCATCGGCGTGCTCACCCTGCCGCTGGCCTGGCACGTGGCCCGTCGGCTGGCCGGCCGCCGCGTCGCGGTCGCGCTGGTCGTGCTGCTGGCCACCTCGCCCTTCCTGATCCGCTACTCCAGCGAGACGCGCATGTACGCGCTGCTGGTGCTGCTGACCGTCCTCGGTGCCGCGGCGGGCGCCGCGGTGCTGCGCCGTCCCGGCCCCGGACCCGTCCTCGGCCTCGGCGCGGTCACCGGCGCGCTGCTGCTCACCCACGTGTGGGCGTTCCACGTCGTCGCGGTCGCCGGGGTCCTCGCGCTGGCGGCGCTGCGGTACCGCCGCGCCGCGGCACTGCGGGTGCTCGCCGCGCTGGCGGTCGGTGGGCTGCTGTACACCCCGTGGGTCCTCTCGCTGCTCGTGCAGCTCGCGCACACCGGGACGCCGTGGGCCGCACCGCCCGGTTTCGCCGTGCTGCCCATGGCGCTGGAGGCCTGGCGCGGCGGGTACCAGGTGCGCGACCACGTCCTCGGGACGGCG
>DASQNB010000550.1:0-2180 GCA_035645175.1 Geodermatophilus sp. | reverse complement strand
GCCTCCGCCGAGCTGGTCGCCAGCCGCGAGGTGTGGCGGGTCGAGGCGGTCCGGGCCGGCCGGTCGCGGATGAGCTTCGCCGGCGTCTTCGACCTCAGCTGGGAGTCGACGGACAACCGCTGGTCGCTCGTGCGGGTGCACGACTGATGGGGGCCGTCCGCGTCGTGGCCGACCAGCTGCCCCTGCCCCCGCCGCTGCCGTCGGCCGCCCGTCAGCTGCTCGACCAGGCCTCCCGGGCACTGGCCGAGGCGGCGGCGAGCACCGATGCCCGGGACCGCTACGCCACCGCCCACCTCGGCGCGCTGCGCGCCGCCGCCGCGGTGCTGGCCGCGCGCACCCGGCCGGAGTCCGGGCGGCGCCGCCCGCGCAGCGCCTGGGTCCTGCTCGGCCAGGTCGCGCCCGAGCTGGGCGAGTGGGCCACCTTCTTCGCCGCCGGCGCCGCCAAGCGGGCCGCCGCCGAGGCCGGGCTGTCCCACGCGGTCACCGACCGCGAGGCCGACGACCTGGTCCGCGACGTGCGCTCCTTCCTCGACGTCGTGGAGAACGCCCTGGGCGGTGCGTCCCCGCCGGAGTCGTCCCGGCGCGCGCGTCCCCGGGTGGTCGGCGGGTCCGAGCACCGGAACGGGCGGTGAGGGCCGACCCCTTCGTCCACCTCCACGTCGCCTCGGGCTACTCCATGCAGTACGGGGCCAACCACCCGGCCGACCTGGTCGAGCGGGCGGCCGAGCACGGCATGCGGGCCCTGGCGCTCACCGATCGCGACGGGCTCTACGGCGCGGTGAAGTTCGCGCTGGCCTGCCGCGCGGCCGACGTGCGCCCGCTGTTCGGGGTGGACCTGGCGGTGACGCCCTCGGTGGACACGACCGTGCCGCCGGCCCTGGCGCCGGTGGTCGGCGGTGCCCACTCGGCGCAGCGGGCACGGTCTCGCCGGCCGGGAGCACCGGACGACGGACCCGGCCGCGCCGGACGCCGGTCGCCCGCCCGCGGCGGGGCCAGCGTCGACCCGCGGCTGCCGCGGGTCACCTTCCTCGCCCGGGACGGTGCCGGCTGGCGGTCGCTGTGCCGGCTGACCACCGCCACCCACCTGCGCGGCACGCGCGGGGAGCCGGTGAGCTCCCTGGCGCTGGCCGCCGAGCACGCGCCCGGGCTGGTGGCCCTGCTGGGTCCCGACTCCCCGGTGGGCCGGGCGCTGGCCGCCGGCCGGGCCGACGTGGCCTCCGCCCGGCTGGCCGCCTGGCGCGCGGTGTTCGGTCCCGGCTCGCTGGTGCTCGAGGTCGTGCACCACCGCGGCCGGGGCGACCGCTCCCGGGCGCAGGCGCTGCTGCGCTTCGCCGCCGCGGAGGGGGTGCCGGCGGTGCTGACCAATGCCGTCCGCTACGTCGACGCCCTGGACGCGCCCACCGCCGACGTCCTGGACGCGGCCCGCCGGCTGGTCCCGCTGGACGCCCGGCACGTCGACCGGCGCACCGCCGAGGGCCACCTGAAGTCGGGCAAGGAGATGGCCGAGGTCGCCGAGGACCTCGTCGGCCCCGACCGGGACGCGGTGCTGCAGCTGCTGGAGCGCACCGCCCGGCTCGCCGAGCAGTGCGCGGTCGACGTCCGGGCGGACCTGGGCGTCGGCAGCGTGCGCTACCCCGAGCTGGAGGTGGTGACCACCCCGGCCGAGCAGGGGATGGGTCCGTCGGCGGTGCTGCGTGCCCGCTGCGAGGCGGGGCTGGGTCGGCGCGGGATGCCCCGCACGGCGGAGGTGGCCCGGCGACTCGACGACGAGCTGGAGGTCATCGACGTCCTCGGCTACCCGTCCTACTTCCTCACCGTCGCCGACGTGGTCGACCTCATCAAGAGCCTGAGGGTCCGGGCCGCGGCGCGGGGGTCGGGCGCCGGCAGCCTGGTCACCTACCTGCTGGGCATCTCCGACGTCGACCCGATCCGGTACGGGCTGCTGATGGAGCGCTTCCTCTCCCCGCTGCGCCACCAGCTGCCCGACGTCGACATCGACGTGGAGTCCGCCCGCCGGATGGAGGTGTACGACGCGGTCCTCGACCGCTTCGGCGCCCACCGGGTCAGCTGCATCTCGATGATGGACACCTACCGGGTGCGGCACGCCATCCGCGACGTCGGGGCGGCGCTCGGGCTGCCGCCCGCCGAGGTCGACGCGGTCGCCAAGGCCTTTCCGCACA
>DASQNB010000549.1:0-4898 GCA_035645175.1 Geodermatophilus sp. | reverse complement strand
TGGGAACAGCCGCAGCTGTTCGCGGAGGAGGTGCGCGCGGGCTTCCGGTCCCTGCGCGGACCCGAGATCCCCGGACCGCGCCGCTGATCACAGCGCGCCGACCGTCGAGAGGACATCCCCCACGCACGAGGCGGTACTGCGCTGCCCGTGGGGTCCCCGGTAGCCGACGGGCACGGATGAGGTCGACGGCCGAGGGGCCAGTGCGGTGATGGTCTCCGCGGTCCGGTCGTAGCGCGGGCTGAGCCGCGTTTCGACGTCTTCTCCAGTGTGCCTCGTGTCTACTGGTCGGCCTGGGAGATCGACTGTGACCAGTCACATCCGGGAGGTTCGCTGCAGTTCGCGCTCGACCCCGGATGAGATCCTCCGACCACCAGGACCAGGACGACCCGCGGGGCCTGCCCGAGGGTCTCATCCCGCCCCTCACCGTTGGGGCCCAGTCACGACCGGCGGGACGTCCTCGGCGCGAGGAGCCCTGCCGACGAGCCGGGCAGCGGCGGCGCGCAACTGCCGGAGGTCCCACCCGGTGCTCCACAACGCCCAGGCGATGAACAGCACCTGGAAGGGCAGTCGCAGCCAGGGGTACCAGCCGCCGGGCTGCCCGTCGACCGCGACGTCGGCGACGGCCACGTACACGTTGGCCGGGAAGACGGCGACGAAGTAGGCGGCGAGCGCCAGCCCGGCGCGGCGCCGCCACGGCTGGCGAAGGAGGAGGGCGGCGCCGAGGCCGACCTCGATCACACCGGTGACCAGGACGAGGGCCTCCGCGGCGGGGACCCACGGCGGCAGGTGCTGGACGAACGGTGTCGGCATCAGCCAGTGCGCCACCCCGGCGAAGACCATCGCGGTGGCCATTCCGAGGAGCGCTGCACGGCGGGCGGAGCGCTGACCGGACGTCCAGAGGACGACCGCGGCCAGCAGGGTGGCGAGTGCGAGAACGACGAGGAAGATCACGGGAGATCACCTCAGGGGGACGTTGGTGAGGACGGACGGGGATGCGGTTCGCCCCGACCGGAGGGCGCGAGGGCCTCCTGTGAGGGCGACCGGCTGGGGGCCGACCGCGGCCCTCCGGTGCGGAGCAGGCCGATGGCGAGGGTCAGCATCCCCGACGCCAGGACGACCGCCCCGGCGTACGCCAGGTAGACGATCGGACCGGGTTCTCGAGCCTGCGGCATCAGTACGGACAGGAAGAACGCCACGGGCAGCAGGACGGCGGCGGTGGGAAAGGCGAGCCGCACGAACCAGCGGGCGCGCTCGGACAGCCCGGTCTCGTCGACGTACCGCAGCGCGATCAGGGACAGGAGCAACAACACGCCGGCGTGAGCGTGGCCGGCGCGCCACAGGTCCTGCCGCAGCGGGTTGTCGCGGTAGGCCGCGTCGTGGATCAGCAGGCTGAGCACGCTCACCCCGCCGAGGACGACCGTGGGGAGGATGATGAGGACGATGCCGGCCACCCGGCGGGACTGGGCGCTCATGGCACGCCTCCCGGCGAGGATGCGTCTGGGTTCATCAGCCGCTCCGTGGCCTCGTGCCAGCTGATCGGCAGTGCGGATCCGAGCACGGTCCAGGCGATGAACCGGGTCGGGCCCATGTGCGGTCGGAGCTGCCCCATCGCGGCCAGATGGGGCAGCTCGCGGACGAACGCGCTCAACGCGCGGCGGTCGGTCCACGCCGACGAGGTCCAGAACCTCTTCCTCGCTGGCTGGGCGAGCAGGCTGTAGCCGACCAGCCCGCCGGTGCGCTCCAGTTGCTCGGCCACCGACGCGGTCAGGCGCAGGAACCGGGGAGTCGCCCGGTAGGACTGCAGCGGCAGGAACGTGGCCATGGCCAGGTACTCCTGTTCGAGAGACACCGGCGTCTTGGCTCGCCAGGGAAGGGCGGGCATGTCACCTCTCCGTCCGGGCGTGGACCGACTCGTGATCCCGGCGCAGCGGTCGCGCCGGGCGGGCGGCGTCGACCCGTATCGCCGGCTGCTCCAGGTAGCTCTTCCGCAGGTCCGGCGTCGAGCGGTCCTCCATCGGGATCTCCTCTCGTCCCGCGATGACGCGATGGACGCTAGGAGGAGGGGCAGACGGCTCGTACCGGTGAAATCACCGGGCCCCCGACCGTGGATCCACCCGCCGGGAGGGGCCGGGGCCCGTCCCGAGCCGGCCGTCGCCGCGCGGTCGCGGACTACGCTGAGCTGCTGTGCTCTGCGGGCGCGACAGGGAGCGCAGGGTCATCGACTCGGTGCTGGCCGCGGCAGGGACCGCGGGCGAGGCAGCCGTGCTGGTGCTGTACGGCCCGCCGGGCGTCGGCAAGACCGCGCTGCTCGAGGACGTCGCCTCCCGTCGGCCCGACGTGCGGTTTCTCCGCGCTCAGGGCCTGCAGTCCGAATGCGAGTTGCCCTTCGCGGGGCTGCACCAGTTGCTGCGCCCGCTGCTCCACCACCTGGAGGAGCTGCCCCCGCCGCAGGCGCACGCGCTCCGGTCGGCCTTCGGGCTCGAGGCCGGCTGCGGCCAGGACCGCTTCCTGACGTCGGTGGCGACACTGAGCCTGCTCGCCGAGGAGGCGGCCGACACTCCCCTGTGCTGTCTCGTCGACGACGCGCACTGGCTCGACGAGGCCTCGGCCGCAGCGCTCGTCTTCGTGGCGCGCCGGCTCGACGCTGAGAGGATCGCCATGCTGTTCGCGGCCCGGGATGGCCCGCACCAGCGGTTCGAGGCACCCGGGCTGCCGGAGCTCCGGCTGGAGGGCCTGGACGACGAGGCGGCTCGCACGCTGCTCCGTCACACAGCCGGCCGAGAGGTCCATCCGGGTGTCTGTGCCGAACTGGTGGCACGGACCGAGGGGAATCCACTGGCCCTCCTCGAGTTGCCCAGCGTCCTGACCGCGGCCGCGCTGTCGGGCGAGGACGCGCTACCTCGCGCGCTGCCCATGAGCGACAGGCTCCAGCGGGCCTTCCTGGACCAGGTGCGCCAGCTGCCCGAGCCGGCCCGCCGACTGTTGCTGGTGGCCGCGACGGACGACACCCAGCGCGCCTCCGTGATCCTGGCGGCCGCCGTGGTCGCAGGCATCGCCCCCGCGGCCCTCGACGCCGCAGAGCGGTCGGGCCTGGTGCGCGTGCGCGGGGGGCAGCTGAGCTTCCGCCATCCCCTCGTCCGCTCCGCGGTCTACCAGGCCGCGACGACGGGTGAGCGGCAGGCCGCCCACCGCGCCCTGGCCGGTGCGTTGGAGGGTGGACCCGACGTCGATCGGCTGGCCTGGCACCGGGCCTGGGCGGTGACCGGCCCGGACGCGGCCGTGGCGGCCGAGCTCGAGCGAGCTGCCGGGCGCCTCCGGTCGAAGGGTGGCCACGCGGCCGCTGCCGCGGCGCTGGAACGAGCCGCCGAGCTGACCGCGGACCGGGAGGTCCGGGCTCAACGGCTGGCCGACGCTGGGGAAGCCGCATGGCGGGCCGGGCGGCTCGACCGGGCCGGCGGTCTGCTGGCGACCGCCTGCTCCCTGACCGATCAACGGCTGCTGCGGGCCGACATCGAGCAGCTGCGGGGCACCATCGAGCTCGGGGCCGGGGCGGCACAGACCGCCGTACGCATCCTGGTGCCGGCCGCGCGTGAGGTCGCTGCCGTCGACGTGGGACGCGCGCTGCGGATGCTGGCCCTGGCAGCGGACGCGGCCGGCCAGGCCTCCGACCCCGCGGCGATGACCGAGCTGGTCGCCTTCGGGAGCAGCCTCTCGCCGGGGACGGGGGCACGCGAACAGGCACTGTCGGCCATGCTGACTGCGTGCGGGGCCTTCGCCGCAGGGGATCTGTGCGGCCTCGTGGGCTGGCTGCGCACCACCGTGAGCCTGGCCGAGTCCGTCGGGGACGATGAGATGCTCATGCTGGCCGGCCGGGCGGCGATCGGGATCGAGGACGCCGCGGCCCACCGGCTGCTGTCCACCGTCGTCTCGCGGCAGCGGGCGCGCGGCGCCATCAGTGAGCTGCTGCCCCCGCTCACCCGGCTCGCCCTGGCCGAGATCCTCACCGGCCGCTGGGGAGCGGCCCAGACCACCGCTCACGAGGCGCTGCAACTGTCGCGGGCGACCGGGCACCACGAGCTGTCAGCCTTCCCGCTGGCCTGGCTCGCCCTTCTCGCCGGGATCAGAGGGCATTCGGCGGACCTCCGGTCGTTGACCGAAGCGGCCGAGCAGGTGACGGCCGCCCACCCGGTCGGACTCGCTGCCGACACCCTGCACTGGGCCAACGGCAGCTTCCAGCTCGGCGCAGGGCGACCCGCGGCGGCATTGGCCCACTTCCGCCGGATCACCGACCCGACGGTGGCCTTCCTGTCCGGCCTCGATCGCGTCGAGGCCGCGACGCTCGCCGAGTCCATCGACCTGGCCCTGGAGTGGCTGCGGCCCCTGGAGCAATTCGCCGTCGGCTCGGACCTGGCCTGGGCGGCGGCACGGGCGGACTACTGCCGCGCGCTGCTCGCCGCCCCGGACTCGGCCGGAGCGCTGTTCGAGGAGGCACTCGCCCATGCTGCTGCGGCCGAGCGCCCGTTCGAACGCGCCCGCATGCAACTCGCCTTCGGGAGCTTCCTGCGCAGGCGACGGAGACGTGTCGACGCGCGAGGGCACCTGCGAGCCGCACTGGTGACCTTCGACTTCCTGGCCGCCACGCCCTGGGAGGATCGAGCCCGCGCCGAGCTGCGCGCGACCGGCGAGTTCCTACGGCGCAGGAGTCCCTCGCCGACGCAGCAACTGACCCCCCAGGAGGTGCAGGTCGCCCGCCTGGTGGCCGAAGGGCTCCCCACTCGCGAGGTGGCCGCCCACCTGTTCCTCAGCCCCCGCACGATCGACTTCCACCTGCACAACATCTTCACCAAGACCGGCATCACCTCGCGCACCGAGCTGGCGCACCTACCGCTGGACTGAGC
>DASQNB010000548.1:0-5991 GCA_035645175.1 Geodermatophilus sp. | reverse complement strand
GCCGACGAGCTGGCGGCGCGCATCCGCACCGGCACGACCGAGATGCCCGACCCGCCGGGGACGGCGATGTTCGACCGGGTCTACGCCGAGCAGACGCCGCACCTGGCCGCGCAGCAGGCGGAGTTCGAGGCCTACCAGGCGTCGTTCGAGGGGGGCGGGCACTGATGGCTCTCCAGACGCTGACCATCGGCAAGGCGCTCAACCTCGGCCTGCGCAGGGCGATGGAGGACGACGCCAAGGTCGTGCTCATGGGCGAGGACATCGGCCGCCTCGGCGGGGTCTTCCGCATCACCGACGGCCTGCAGAAGGACTTCGGCGAGGACCGCGTCGTCGACACCCCGCTGGCCGAGGCCGGCATCCTCGGCACCGCGGTCGGGCTGGCCATGCGCGGCTACCGGCCGGTCTGCGAGATCCAGTTCGACGGCTTCGTCTTCCCGGCCTACAACCAGATCGTCACCCAGGTCGCCAAGATCCACGCCCGCTCGCGCGGGAAGCTGATGATGCCCATCGTCATCCGCATCCCCTTCGGCGGGGGCATCGGCGCGGTCGAGCACCACAGCGAGAGCCCCGAGGCCTACTTCGCGCACACGCCCGGACTCAAGGTCGTCGCGGTCAGCAACCCGGTCGACGCCTACTGGGGCATCCAGCAGGCGATCGCCCACCCCGACCCGATCGTCTTCCTCGAGCCCAAGCGCCGGTACTGGGACAAGGCCGAGGTCGATCCCGACGCCACCCCCGACCCGCTGTTCGCCTCCCGCGTGGTCCGCGGCGGGGACGACCTCACCCTGCTGGCCTACGGCCCGATGGTGAAGACGGCGCTGCAGGCGGCCGGGGCCGCGGCGGAGGAGGGCCGCTCCCTCGAGGTGGTCGACCTGCGCACGATCAGCCCGCTGGACCTCGACCCGGTGGTCGAGTCGGTGCGGCGCACCGGCCGCTGCGTCGTCGTCCACGAGGCACCGGTGACCCTCGGGTTGGGCGCGGAGATCGCCGCCCGCATCACCGAGGCGTGCTTCCACTCGCTGGAGGCCCCGGTGCTGCGGGTGGGCGGCTACGACACGCCCTACCCGCCGTCGAAGCTCGAGGAGGAGTACCTCCCCGACCTCGACCGGGTGCTCGACGCCGTCGACCGCGCTCTGCAGTTCTGACGACGGGGGTTCTGAGGCATGGGCATCCTGAAGCAGTTCAAGCTCCCCGACGTCGGCGAGGGCCTGACCGAGGGGGAGATCCTGCAGTGGCTGGTCGCCGTCGGTGACCCGGTCACGGTCAACCAGCCGCTCTGCGAGGTGGAGACGGCGAAGGCCGCCGTCGAGCTGCCCTCGCCGTACGCGGGCACGGTGACCGCGCTGCTGCACGAGGCCGGGGAGACCGTCGACGTCGGGACGCCGATCATCACCATCGACGTCGGTGGGGTGGGCGGGGGAGGCGCAGCCGGGGAGGCCCCTCCGGAGCCCACCGGCGACGGCGCGGGGGACACCGCCGCCGGGGCGGGCGGGGAAGAGGTCGAGGCCGGGCTGATCGGCGGGGCGGCGCCCGGCGGCCGGACGGCGGTGCTCGTCGGGTACGGCCCGCGCAACACCGAGGCCCGCCGCCGCCCGCGCCGCGCCGTGGCCACGTCCTCTGCTCCCACGTCCCCTGCTCCCACGCCCGGTGCCGACTACGGCTCGGGCGGCCAGGACCGCCCGCCGCTGCTCGCCACCGCGCCGGACATGACCACCAAGCCGGTCCGGCACGGCGGCCTGGAGGTGGGCCGGCAGGCCGAGGCGCACGCCGCAGCGGGGGACGCGGCGTCGTCCCGGGCGGCCGAGCACGGCCGCCGGCGTCCGCGCCCGCTGGCCAAGCCGCCGGTGCGCAAGTTGGCGAAGGACCTCGGCGTCGACCTGACCGTGCTCACCGGCAGCGGGGACGGCGGGGTGATCACCCGCGCCGACGTGCAGCAGGCGGCCGCGGCCCCGGCGTCGGTGACGGAACTCCGGCCGGCTCCCGCAGCGACGGCGGGGGAGCAGCGCATCCCGGTCAAGGGGGTGCGCAAGCACACCGCCGCGGCGATGGTGGCCAGCGCCTTCACCGCCCCGCACGTCACCGAGTTCCTCACCGTCGACGTCACCCGGATGCTGAAGCTGCGCAGCCGGCTGGCCGCCCGGCCCGAGTTCGCCGGGGTCAAGGTCAGCCCGCTGCTGTTCGTCGCCAAGGCGCTGCTGCTGGCCGCCGGCCGGCACCCGATGGTCAACAGCTCCTGGGACGAGGCGGCCCAGGAGATCGTCGTCCACGGGCAGGTCAACCTCGGCATCGCGGCGGCGACCCCGCGCGGGCTCGTCGTCCCGAACGTCAAGGACGCCGGCCGGCTGTCCCTGGTCGAGCTGGCGACCGCGCTGGCGCAGCTCACCGAGACCGCGCGGGCCGGGCGGACCGCGCCCGAGGACATGACCGGCGGCACGATCACGATCACCAACGTCGGGGTGTTCGGCGTCGACACCGGGACGCCGATCCTCAACCCCGGCGAGTCGGCGATCCTGGCCTTCGGGGCGGTCCGCGAGATGCCGTGGGTGCACAAGGGGAAGGTCAGGCCGCGGCAGGTGACCCAGCTGGCGCTGTCCTTCGACCACCGCATCATCGACGGGGAGCTGGGCAGCCGGTTCCTCGCCGACGTCGGCGCGCTGCTCTCCGACCCCGGGACGGCGCTGGCGTTCTGAGCCCGAGGCGGAGCCGGCCGGTCCGTGGACCGGCCGGCTCCATGCCGTGACCGACGCGCAGGACGGGGCCGCGGGCCCTGGGGCGGCCGGTCACGGAGTCGCTAGCGTCCGCCGCGCCAGCGCGGGCCGGGTCCGCAGCGCGCCCGGCCCGTCCCGAACCGGCGAGAGGCGAGGCCGTGAGCGACGCCCCGACCGCAGCCCCCGACACCGTCGTCCTGGTCCACGGACTGTGGATGACCCCGCGCAGCTGGGAGCACTGGGTGCCCCACTACGAGGCCCGCGGCTACCGTGTCCTGACGCCGGGCTACCCCGGCTTCGACGTGGAGGTGGAGGCGCTGCGGGCAGACCCCCGGGTGATCGCGGAGCTGTCCCTCACCGACACGATCGACTCCCTCGCTGCGGTGGTGACCGCGCTCGACCGTCCGCCGATCGTCATGGGGCACTCCTTCGGCGGGACCCTCACCCAGTTGCTGCTCGACCGCGGTCTCGGTGCGGCCGGCGTCGCGATCGACTCGGCACCGACCGAGGGGGTGCGGGTCAACCCACCGTCCCAGATCCGGTCCCTGCTGCCGTTCCTCGCCAACCCGGCCAACCGGCGCCGTGCGGTCGGCTTCACGCCCGAGCGGTTCCACTACGCCTTCGCGAACACGCTCACCCGCGAGGAGTCCGACGCCGTCCACGAGCGGTACCACATCCCGGCGCCGGGACGCTGGGTGTGGGACTACGGGCTCCTCGCGAACTTCCGGCCCGGCCACCAGGAGACGTGGGTCGACTACGGCCGGCACGACCGCGCGCCGCTGCTGTTCGTCACCGGCGGCGCGGACCGCCTCATGCCGCCATCTGTCAACCACTCCAACGCCCGGCGCCACCGCCGCTCGACCGCGCTCACCGAGGTCCGCGACCTCCCCGGCCGCTCGCACTGGACCTGCGGCGAGCCGGGCTGGGAGGCGGTGGCCGACCTCGCCCTGGACTGGGCACTGGCGCACGCGAGGACGGTGCCGCTGACCGGCTCCCCCGGCTGATCTGGCCGTGGGCCGCGTGCGCTGCGTAGCGTCGCGGCGTGACCGACCTCGACCGACTGCTGGAGTTCGCCGCTCGTTCCCGGCTGCCCGAGGGCGGCTTCGGCTACCTCGGGGACGACGGCCGGGTGCAGCCCGACCGCGGCCAGGAGACCTGGATCGTCGCGCGGATGACGCACGTCTTCGGGCTGGCGCAGCTCACCGGCCGCAGCGGGTGGGACGGACCGGTCCGGCACGGCGTGGCGGCGCTGGCGGCCGGCCCGCTGCACGACGGCGTCCGCGGCGGCTGGTACGCCTCGACGGCCGACGACACCAAGGCCGCCTACGTGCACGCCTTCGCCGTGCTGGCCGGGGCGACGGCGACCACCGCCGGTGCGCCCGGCGGTCGCGAGCTGCTCGACGAGGCGCTCGACGTCTGGCAGACCCGCTTCTGGGACGACACCGAGGGCCTGGCCGTCGAGGAGTGGGACGCCGGCTGGACCCGGCTGTCGGACTACCGCGGCACCAACGCCAACATGCACGGCGTCGAGGCCTCGCTCGCCGCCGCGGACGCCATCGGGGACGACGACCCCCGCGCGGCCCGGCTGCGGGCCCAGGCACTGCGCACCGTCGAGCGGATCGTGCACGGCTGGGCGCGGGAGGGGGACTGGCGGTTGCCCGAGCACTTCACCGCGGCGTGGGAGCCGCTGCCCGAGTACAACCGCGACGAGCCGGCCCACCCGTTCCGCCCGTACGGCGTCACGGTCGGGCACCTGTTCGAGTGGGCGCGCCTGGCGCTGCACGTCCGCGCGGTCACCCCCGCCCCGCCGGCCTGGCTGCTCGACGACGCGATGGCGCTCTTCACGGCGGCGGCCTCCCGCGGCTGGGCCGCCGACGGGCACGACGGCTTTCCTTACACGCTGGGCTGGGACGACCGGCCGGTCGTGGCCCAGCGCATGCACTGGGTGCTGTGCGAGGCGGTGGCCGCGGCCGAGACGCTGGGCGCCGTCACGGGCGAGGCCAGCTACGGCTCCCTCGCCGCGCAGTGGCGCGAGCACGGGGAGGCCCGCTTCGCCGACCCGGCCACGGGGAGCTGGCACCACGAGCTGACACCGGAGGGCGCGGTGGCGGCGGGGACGTGGGCCGGGCAGCCCGACGCCTACCACCTCGCGCAGATGCTGCTCCTGCCCGGCCGCCCGGTGCGCGGGAGCGTGGCGGCGAGCCTGCGCTGACACGGGCGCAACGGAGGTGTCCTCCCCGGAGGGGTCGGGTAGACCGACTCCACACCCAGATCCCGAGCAGAGGAGCGAGCCGTGGCCAGCGTGCAGGAAGCCGTCGACGTCGACGTCCCCATCCGGGTCGCCTACGACCAGTGGACACAGTTCGAGAGCTTCCCGAAGTTCATGGGCGGGGTCGAGCGGATCACCCAGCTCGACGACACGCACACCCACTGGGTGACCAACATCGACGGCGTCAAGCGGGAGTTCGACGCCGAGATCACCGAGCAGCACCCCGAGGAGCGGGTGGCCTGGACGAGCACCGGCGGCGACGCCAAGCACGCCGGCGTGGTCACCTTCCACCGCCTCGACGACACCAAGACCCGCGTCATGATCCAGATCGACTGGGAGCCGCAGGGCATCGTCGAGAAGGCCGGCGCCGCGCTCGGCTTCGACGACCGGCAGGTCAAGGCCGACGCCAAGCGGTTCAAGGAGTTCATCGAGAGCCGCGGCACCGAGACCGGCGCCTGGCGCGGCGACGTCTCCCGCCCCGACCAGCCCTGAGCCGCGCCCAGTCGATCATCGGCTGCGTGCACGACACCCGGCTGGACACGCCGGCGGGCCGGACCCGCGGACGATGATCCACTGACCGCGAGCGGTGACACAGGACGGCGCCCGCCCCCTTCTGCAGGGGACGGGCGCCGTCGTCTGTGGTGGCTCCCCTCCAGGATCCCCGGCCGAGCTCGCGAGGGGGGAGGGGGGCGGCCCTCCTGCAGGGTCCCGCCGCGAGCCTGCGAGCGGTGGGGGGCAGGGGGGTCCTTCAACTATTCGGCGTCGAGGTCCTGGGCGACCAGGTCCGCGATCTGCCCGAGGACGGCGGGGTCGTCGCTGCTCACGACGACCTCCGTCCCCTGCTTCGCGCCGAGCGTCATGATCATCAGCGGCGACCCGGCGTCCACCGCGTTGCCCCCGGGCGTGGCCAGCGTGACCGGCACGCCTGCCTTGCCGACGGCCTCGGCGATGAGGGCCGCCGGCCGGGCGTGCAGCCCGACCCGGGAGCCGACGGTGACGGTCTGACTGGGCATG
>DASQNB010000547.1:0-5790 GCA_035645175.1 Geodermatophilus sp. | reverse complement strand
GACTCCGCCGTGGGACGGCGGTGTTGTGGGACGTCGGATCCGGCACCGCGTCGGGGCGGTGCTCGAGGAGGACCGACAGCCTCACGCTACGCCCGCCGACCGTTGGCAGACCCCGCCTGCGGGATCGAGTGGTGCGCGACGGGTCCAGGCCCGGCGGCACCTCGGGCCACAGCGCCGGGCCGACGGTCACACCGGGACGCCCGGACGGGCCCGCCACTCGCGCAGCCGGCTGACGACCAGTACGGCGACCAGCGCGCCGGTCGCGTCGAGCGCCACCGGGGACACCACCCGCCCCAGGGGCAGCGCCCACTGGAGCAGCTCGATGGCACCGGCCGCCGTCGCTGGGAGGGCGCTGAGGCCCCTCGGCGTGCCGAGCTGCAGCCAGCGCGGTCGAGCCGCCCCGGTGGTCATCATGGGCATGGTGACCACCGCTCCCGTCCCGGACGGCGCCCGGGGCCTGCGCTCCCGCCCCGGCCCCGCCGGGCACCGCTCCCAGCAGCAGTGAGCGACCACCCCGCTCCACCACCGGACCGCGCTGTCGAGGGCGACCGCCGGCCCTCCCGGCACCGGGACGCCCGGCGCCTCGTGTGGCTCCGGCCGGCCGTCCTGGTGCTCATCGTGACGCTGGCGGCAGTGGTCGCGGCCCTGGTAGGGCTGCCCGAGGGGGCGCGACTGCGGGCCGACGTCGCCGCTCTCGGGCCGGCGGCTCCCGCGCTGTTCGTCCTGCTGTACGCCGTGGCGACCCTCGCTCCGCTGCCGAAGAACGTGCTCACCGCGGCGGCCGGTCTGCTGTTCGGACTCCTCGCGGGGGTCCTGATCGTCCTGCTGGGCGCGCTGCTGGGTGCCGTGGTCGCGTTCGCGCTGGGCCGGTCGCTGGGGCGGGATGCGGTCGAGCGGATCACCGGCACCCGGGTGGCCCGCGTGGACGCACTGCTGAGCCGGCACGGCCTGCTGGCGGTCCTGGGCGTGCGGCTGGTGCCGGTGCTGCCCTTCACCGCGATCAACTACGGAGCCGGGCTGACCGCCGTCCGGTTCCGTGACTACCTGCTCGGCACCGCCCTGGGGATCGTCCCCGGCACGATCGCCTTCGTCGCGCTGGGTGCCTATGGCACGTCCCCGGGGTCCTGGCCGTTCGTCGTGGCCGTCCTGGGCCTCGTCGCGCTGACGGCCGGTGGAGCGGCCGCCGCTCGTCGCCACCGCCGTCGGAGGACGACGCCGACGTCCGACCGCCTCGAGCAGAGCAGCCAGCAGACACGGCGCCGCTGATGCCACCGGTCCGGTAGCCGACGGTGCACGGGGAGTCGAGGAATCTCGAGGCCCGACGGTGCGGCGACCGTACGGGCCCGCGATGCGCTACAACGGGTGCGCGGCCACCCAGAGGCAGCGGCCGCCCACTCGTGGCCCCGGACCCGGCGACGACCCGTCGACCGGAGGCTGCCGTGCTCCCCACCGTTCCCGCTCCGCAGGTGACCCGGGTGGACGAAGCGCTGCCCGAGCCGAGCCCCCTCCTCGCCAACCCCTACCTCGACGTCCGGCCGGTGACCTCTTCGGGAGCCTGCACGGTCGTGGTCACGGGAGAGATCGACCACCTGACCGCTCCGTGCCTGCGGGAGGCCCTGCTCGACGTCCTCGGCCGTCCCCATCTCCCGCGTGCCGTCGTCGTCGACCTGAGCCGGGTCACCCACCTGGCCGCAGCCGGGCTGACGGCCCTCGCCATCGCCCACCGCGCGGCGGCCGACGGCGGCCGGGTGCTGCACCTCCGCTGCGGCACCGCCCGGGCGGTCATCCGCCCCCTGCAGGTCACCGGACTGTGGCAGACCTTCGACACCGCCGAGCCGCGGCAGGTGGCGAGGACCGGGTGAGGGCGGCTGTCCGCGCGGCGGTCACCGGTGTGGAGCCGGCCACGGTCGCTGCCTCGGCCGGCCGGCCGTCCCGCCGCGCCGGCAGTCAGCGAACGCCGTCCCAGACGGCCCGCTGCGCACCGCGCGGGTCCTCGAGCAGCCGGCTCTGCTCGCCGAAGTCCTGCACCGGGCGCCGGTCGAGGTCGTAGGGTGCCCAGCCCGGATCGCCGTCGCGGGCGAAGCGCACCCACGCGTCGTGCATCTCGTCGGCGAGGACCTGGGGTGCCTCCGATCCCATGAGCGCGCCGTGCGCCTCCAACGCCAGGGTGTCGAAGGTGAAGCCCAGCTCGAGGGCGTGGCAGGCCCCGAGCCGGCCGCCGAACTGCGGGGAAGGCCAGGAGAACTCGTACACCCAGGCGCGCGCGGCACCCCCGGCGGTCTGCGCCTCGGCCAGCCGGATCGCCGGGATCCGGTAGAACCAGTCCGTGGCCACGTCGGCCAGCAGCTCGCCGGGCGTCGCCCCGGGCCGCCCGGCCGCGTACACCTCGAGGGTCTCTGCCACCGGCATCCCGTAGGCGGCGACCGCCAGCTGCAGCAGCTGGTCGCTCACCATGTCGATCAGGCCGTTGGGGACCAGGAACAGCCGCTGCTCGTCACGGTTCGCGCCGGCAAGGACGGCGACCCCGCGCGCGGATCCGGCGGCGATGCGGCGGATGGGCAGGTCGGGCAGGACCTCGCCGTCGACCACCGGCTCGAAGGCCATGAGGTTCGTCGTCACCTCGCCCCACCGGGCCGGGTCGGGCACGGTGGCCGCGTCCCGGGCGACCGCCTGCTGTGCGGCGACCAGCTCGTCGAGCGGCACGCCGGCCAGCGCTTCCCGCTCCGCCGGCAGGCCGAGTCGCTCGGCCACGTAGCCGCCGATCCTGGTCGCGGTCGTGGCGCTCAGCGCGTGGTGGCCGGCGCCGCTCTGCAGCACCGCCTGGGTGAACAGGCCCTGCGCCGACGGCATAGCGAGCAGGGCGCCGATGCTCATGCCACCGGCGGACTCGCCACCGACCGTGACGCGCGCGGGGTCCCCGCCGAACGCGGCGATGTTCTCCTGCACCCACCGCAGCGCGGCGACCTGGTCGAGCAGGCCGCGGTTGGCCGGCCCGTCGTCGGCGAACTGCAGGAAGCCGTCCACGCCGAGCCGGTAGTTGATCGTCACGCACACCACGCCGTCGCGGGCGAAGGTGGCCCCGTCGTAGACCGCCACCCCGCCCGAGCCGTTGACGAACGCCCCGCCGTGGATCCACACGAACACCGGCAGCCCGGACGCGCCCGGGTCGGGGGTCCACACGTTCAGGTTCAGGCAGTCCTCGCCCGGGACGACCGGCTCGGGCAGCAGCACGTCGTACGGCGGGGCGTACGGCGGCTTGGGCACGGTCGGCCCGTACGCGGTCGCCGCGCGGACGCCGTCCCACGGCTCCGGCGGCTGCGGCGCGGCGAACCGGCGCGGGCCGAACGGCGGCGCGGCGTAGGGGATCCCCAGGAAGGCGTGCACGCCGTCGCGGGAGCTCCCGCGTACCGCGCCGCTGGTCGTGCGGACCGTCGACTCCGTCGTCATGGCCCGCAAGCTACCGCCGCGACCTGAGGGGGAACGGCGCCGATCCGCCAGGCCGCGTCGTGGGCCGGACGTCTCCGGGCGCTGCGCATCCCGGCCGGGGGTCTTGTGCGTACGTTGCGGATCCGTCGCGGTGGTCCTGCGGCCGGGAGGTCAGGGTCGGTGCTGTCGGCGGGAGACCCCGCCGGTCATGACCAGCCCTGGAGACGATCGTGACACTGGCCCTCGACCGGCCCGACCAGCAGCACCGGTTCGACGAGCGCGACCAGCTCGCCCGGTCCTCGGTGGGTGCTGCCCCTCGCGTGCTGGTCGTCGACGACCACCGTGCGTTCGCCGAACTGCTCGCCGGCGCGCTGCAGGCCGCCGGGATGGACGTGGTGGGCACGGCGTACTCCGCCGCCCAGGCCATCGCCGCGGCGCAGGAGGTGCAGCCGGACGTCGTGGTGATGGACATCCAGATGCCCCGGCAGGACGGGTTGTCGGCGACCCGTCGGCTGCGTGAGGTCGCCCCGCTCGCCGTCGTCGCGGTGGTCAGCGACTGCCGCGACCCGGAGTGGGTGGTCCGGGCCACCCAGGCCGGCGCGTCCGCGTTCATCCCCAAGGACGGCCCGCTGGCCGAGATGCTCGACGTCCTGACCCGGGTGCGGGCCGGCCAGATGCTCATCGCCCCGTCCACGTTCGCCACCGCACCGACCGCGGGCACCCGCCCGGCGCCGGAGGGCGCGGCCCGTCCACAGCTGACCCGCCGCGAGCAGGAGGTGCTCGACTGCCTGGGCCGCGGCATGCAGGTCAAGGCCATCGCCCGGGTCCTGGGGATCACCCTGGAGACCTGCCGCGGCTACGCGAAGGCGCTGTACGCCAAGCTCGGCGTGCACTCCCAGCTGGAGGCGGTCGTGAAGGCCCAGGAGCTCGGACTGCTGCTCCCCGCCGCGGCGTGACCGGCACCGCCCCCGCCCCCGTCCCGGTCGGCGCTCAGCGCTGGGCCACGTGGTCGGCGGCCGGCCACAGCTCGGCGCGCAGCACCGCGGCCGCTGCGGCGAGGGCGCGCATCTTGCCTGCGGCCGCGGCCCGCGGGAGGTACTTCAGGCCGCAGTCACTGGAGAGCACGAGCCGGTCGACGTCGACGTCGTCCAGCGCGCGCCGTACCCGGTCGGCGATCGTCTCCGGCGCCTCGACCTCCGGGGTCGAGAGGTCCAGGACGCCGAGGGCGATCCCCTTGCCCCGCAGCGGGCGCAGGGTCGTGGGGTCCAGGCCGGACTGCGCCGTCTCGACCGAGATCGTGTCGGCCGGCACGTCGGCGAGCTCGGGCAGGAACGAGTAACCGGCCGGGCGGTCGGCGACCATGGCGGCGTACCCGAAGCACAGGTGCACGTGCACCGGTCCGGCGGCGTCCGCCACGGCGCGGGTCAGTGCCTCGGCGCCGTGGCGGCGGGCCACGTCGGGGCGGGCCTGCAGCCACGGCTCGTCGAGCTGCACGATGTCGGCCCCTGCAGCGAACAGGTCGGCGATCTCCTCGCGGACGACGTCGGCGTACGCCAGGGCCAGGGCGCGGTCGTCGGGGTAGTGGTCGTCCTGCGCCTGTTGGGCCATCGTGAACGGCCCGGGGACGGTCGTCTTGATCGCGCGGTCGGTGTGCTCCCGGAGGAAGCGGACGTCGCGGGCCTGGACCGGCCCCGGGCGGCGGATCTCCCCGGTCACCCGCGGCACGGGGATCTCGACGCCCGAGCGGTTGCGCACGGTGCCCGGCCGGTCGAGGTCCACGCCGTCCAGCGCCGTCGCGAAGTGGTTGGAGTAGGACTCCCGGCGGATCTCGCCGTCGGTCAGGACGTCGAGACCGGCCTCCTCCTGGGCGACGATGGCGGCCAGCGTGGCGTCGTCCTGCGCCTCCTGCAGGAACTCCTCCGGGATGCGCCACAGCTCGCGTGCCCGGACCCGGGGCGGGAACTGGTGCCCCAGTCGATCCCGGTCGATGAGCCAGTCGGGCTGGGGCAGGCTGCCGACGACCATCGTGGGCAGGGGTGGGAGCGAGGGTGGCATCTGGGTCTCCTGTCAGGGGCGGGGTGGTCTCCCACCGCATCGGGGATCCTCGTCGGGGCGGCCGCTGACTGCGGGGCCGGGGGCACGGCGAACAGGGGTACGGACGGGTCGTCCCGCTCAGCCCGGCTCGGCGCCGCCGACAGCCGGCCGGGTCACCTCGACGTGCGGGCGGCTCTGCCACAGGGCCCAGTCGGCGCTCACCTCGCCGGCGGTGCGCAGCAGCCGGGGGAGGTGCTCGCCGAGCAGCCGCTCGGTGGAGGTGTCGGCGGCGTGCACGGTGACGTTCATGGCCGCGCGCACCGCCCCGGG
>DASQNB010000546.1:0-1503 GCA_035645175.1 Geodermatophilus sp. | reverse complement strand
CTGGACGCTGGTGATGTCCTTGCCGCCGAGGTCCATGTCGTACCCGGCGTCGCGCAGCGCGCGGATCTTGTCCTCCTCGCGCGCCTTGGTCTCGATGAACTCCTCGATGTCGGGGTGGTCGATGTCGAGGACGACCATCTTGGCCGCGCGGCGGGTGGCCCCACCGGACTTGATGGTGCCGGCGGAGGCGTCGGCGCCGCGCATGAAGCTGACCGGGCCGGAGGCGGTGCCACCGGAGGAGAGCAGCTCCTTGGAGGAGCGGATGCGGGAGAGGTTCAGGCCGGCGCCGGAGCCGCCCTTGAAGATCAGCCCCTCCTCGCGGTACCAGTTGAGGATCGAGTCCATCTGGTCGTCGACGGCGAGGATGAAGCAGGCGCTGACCTGCTGCGGCGCACTCGTGCCGACGTTGAACCAGACGGGCGAGTTGAAGCTGAAGTACTGGTGCAGCAGCATCCACGTCAGCTCGTGCTCGAACACCTCGGCGTCGCCCTCGGTGGCGAAGTAGCCGTGCTCGCGGCCGGCCGCGCCGTAGGTCAGCACGACCCGGTCGATCAGCTGGCGCAGGCTGGTCTCGCGCTGCGGGGTGCCGACGGCGCCGCGGAAGTACTTCGTGGTGACGATGTTGGTGGCGTTGATGCTCCACTCGGCGGGGAACTCCACGCCGCGCTGCTCGAAGTTGATCGAGCCGTCCCGCCAGTTGGTCATGACGACGTCACGACGCTCCCAGGTCACCTCGTCGTACGGGTGCACCCCGGCGGTGGTGAAGACACGCTTGACCTTCAGGCCCTTCCCCCTGGTCGGCGCCTTGGCGGCGCGACGCGTACGGCCCGACAAGCGATCCTCGGTCTCGGTCACGGAGCTCTCCCTGTGTTGTGGGCTGTGGCGGCTGGGGAAGAGAGCCGCCTTCTCTTCTAGCGGGTGGTGCTGACAGTTCTGACGGTCTCCGGGGTGGTGGTCGTCATCGGCCCCCGCCGTCCGGGGCGGCCTGGCCGCGCCCCCCACCCCGCCGGCGGACCGGCGGGTCCTGCATGCCGGGCAGCGGCGGGGTGCCGGCAGCCACGTGCCGGGCCCGCAGCTCGGTGATCGCCTTCTCGAAGTCCTCGACCGAGGTGAAGGCCCGGTAGACGCTGGCGAAGCGCAGGTAGGCGACCTCGTCCAGCTCCCGCAGCGGCCGCAGGATGGCCAGCCCGACCTCGTGGCTGGGGACCTCCGCTGCACCGCTGGCGCGGATGGCGTCCTCCACCTGCTGGGCGAGCTGCTGCAGCTGGTCCTCGTCGACCGGCCGCCCCTGGCAGGCGCGGCGGACGCCGGCCACCACCTTGCTGCGGTTGAACGGCTCGCTCACGCCGCTGCGCTTGACGACGGCGAGGACGGCCTCCTCCACCGTGGTGAAGCGCCGCCCGCAGGCGGGACACGACCGGCGGCGACGCGTGGTCGCCCCCTCGTCGGCCTCGCGCGAGTCGATGACGCGGCTGTCGGCGTTGTGACAGAAGGGGCAGCGCA
>DASQNB010000545.1:0-5146 GCA_035645175.1 Geodermatophilus sp. | reverse complement strand
GCCGAACTTCACCGACAGCGGCCGGTCGGCGAACCAGCCGGAGCGGCCGGCGGCCGGGGGAGTGCGATCGGACATGCTGGTGCTCCCGGAGGATGGAGGGCCGACGAGTCGCACCCGCTCCAGTTCGGTCCGGATCTCCGTTGTCGTCGAGGGGTGGATGCCGCGCCATCGTGGGCCACCTCCGGAATCGAACCGCACCATTGTGCGGTGTGTCGCCCGGCGGCTCTCCAGAAAGGTCGACGACCGCCTCACGGCGGTCCCTTTGTCGACAGGGGACGCCATTCTCGGCGCCATTTCGGCCCTCAGTTCAGTGCGTCGGCCAGTGCCCCGAGCAGGACGACGACGGCAGCCTGGTCAGGGACGCGGAACCGCGCCGCGGTCTCGCCCTCGCCCACCTTGACGGTGAGGTCACCGGGGGACAGCACGCGGAAGGCGTCCTCATCGGTGCGGTCGTCGCCGAGGTAGGCCGTCGCCGCGGCGCCGAGGTCGTCGCGGAGCCGCAGCAGCGCGCTGCCCTTGTCGGCGTCGGTGACGGCGAGCTCGAGCACCTCCTTGCCCGGCTTCTTCGTCAGTGACGGATCCACCGCGGCATCTGCCTGCTCCAGGAGCGTCGCGGCCGCGACCCGGTCGGTCACCTGCCGCACGTGCACCGCCACGCTGGCCGGCTTTACCTCCAGCAGCGCGCCGGGCACCGCCGCGACGAGCGGGGCCAGCCGTTCGGCCAGCGTGTCGCGACGTGAGGCGAGCTCTCCGGTGAGTGGGCCGTCGTACTCCGCGCCGTGGCTGCCGATCCAGCGGTAGGGACCCTCGAACCCGCTCACCGTGCGCAGGTCGGCGACGCCGCGGCCGCTCACCAGGGCCACCACGACGTCGTCGTGGGCGGCGAGCCGGCCCAGCGCCTCGGCGACCCCGGGCGCGGGGTGGGCGGCCGACGGGTCGCCGGCCAGGGGCGCGAGGACGCCGTCGTAGTCGCTGGCCACCAGCAGCGGTCGCCGGCGGGCCAGCGCCCGCAGCGCATCGGTCAGCTCGGCCGGCAGTCCCGCGGCGGAGGTGCCAGCCGGCGCCGCGGGTCCGGTCACGCCTGCGCCTGCAGCGCGTCGAAGAACGAGTTCGCCCAGTACTCGAGGTCGTTCTTGGCCAGGTGACGGCGCATCGCGCGCATCCGCTTGGCGCCCTCGGCCGGCTCGATCCGCAGCGCCCGCACCAGCTGGCTCTTGACCCCGGCGATGTCGTGCGGGTTGACCAGGAAGGCCTGGCGCAGCTCCGCGGCGGCCCCGGCGAACTCCGAGAGCACCAGGGCGCCGCCCAGGTCGCTGCGGGCGGCGACGTACTCCTTGGCGACCAGGTTCATGCCGTCGCGGTAGGGGGTGACGAGCATGACGTCGGCGGCCCGGTAGAGGGCGGCCAGCTCCTCGCGGGGCACCGACTGGTTGATGTAGTGCACCGCCGGACCGCCGAGGGTGCCGTAGACGCCGTTGATGTGCCCGACCTGCTGCTCGATCGTCTCGCGCATGTGCACGTAGTGCTCGACCCGCTCACGACTGGGCGTGGCGACCTGCACCATCACCGTGTCGGGGACCTCGACGACGCCGTCCTCCAGCAGCTCCTGGAAGGCGTCGAGCCGGACGGTGATGCCCTTGGTGTAGTCCAGCCGGTCCACGCCCAGGATCAGCTTCTCCGGGTTGCCCAGCTCGGCGCGGATCTCCTTCGCCCGCTGGACCACCTCCGGCGAGCTGGCCAGCTCCTCGAAGGCCTTGACGTCGATGGAGATCGGGAAGGCGCGGGCGGTGACCGTCCGGCCGTCGTACTCCACGGTGGAGGAGCGGGTGGGCAGGTCGTGCAGCCGCCGGGCGAGCTGGACGAAGTTCGCCGCCGCGGTGGGCCGCTGGAAGCCGACCAGGTCGGCGCCGAGCAGGCCCTCGACGACCGCCGAGCGCCACGGCAGCTGGGTGAACAGCTCGTAGGGCGGGAACGGGATGTGCAGGAAGAAGCCGATCGTCAGGTCGGGACGCCGCTGGCGGAGCATGGCCGGCACCAGCTGCAGCTGGTAGTCGTGCACCCAGACGATCGCGCCCTCGGCGGCCACCTCCGCGGCACGCTCGGCGAAGCGCTTGTTGACCTGGACGTAGGTGTCCCACCAGGTCCGGTGGTACTCGGGCTTCTCGACCACGTCGTGGTACAGCGGCCACAGGGAGGCGTTCGACATGCCCTCGTAGTAGCGGTCGACCTCCTCCTCGGAGAGCGGCACCGGCACCAGCGACATCCCGCCGGACTCGAAGGGCTCCGGCGCGTCCCCGGCCGACCCCGACCAGCCCACCCACGCGCCGCCCCGCCCGGCCACGAACGGCTCCAGCGCGGTCACCAGGCCGCCGGGGCTGCGCTGCCAGCGGGTGCTGCCGTCGGGGTCGGTGACCTGGTCGACCGGCAGCCGGTTGGCCACCACGACGACGGGGCTGTCCGCCCGGTCCTGTCCTGCCGCTGTCCCAGCCATACCACCCTGACCCTACTGAGCCCGCCCTCCTCGCGCTCCCTGAGCGGCCGCATCCGTCGGCCGGGCCCGTCCCCGGACGCGGACGGGCCCGGCCGGAGTGCCCTCCGGCCGGGCCCGCTCTGCCTCTCCCCGATTCGACTCGGGGACGACGTCACATCCGGAACTGCGCTGTGAGCTCCTGCAACCGCCCGGAGACCGTGGCCAGCTCGGCTGCGGCGCGCTGCGACTCGGCGACCGACTCGGTGGTGGAGCGCGCGGCCGTGGCCACTCCAGCGATGTTGGCCGCGATCTGCCCGGACCCGGTGGCCGCCTCGGTGACGTTGCGGTCCATCTCCGCCGTCGTCGCCGTCTGCTCCTCCACCGCCGCGGCGATCGACGTCTGGTACTCGTTGATCCGGCCGATGATGGCCGACACCTCGTCGATGGCGCCGACCGCGCTCGCGGTGTCGGCCTGGATCGCCTCCACCCGGCGGGCGATGTCCTCGGTCGCCTTCGCCGTCTCCTGCGCCAACTCCTTGACCTCGTTGGCGACGACGGCGAAGCCCTTGCCGACCTCGCCGGCCCGCGCGGCCTCGATGGTGGCGTTGAGCGCCAGCAGGTTGGTCTGCTCCGCGATGCTGGAGATGACCTTGACGACGTCACCGATCTCGCGCGAGGAGTCACCGAGCTTGATCACCGTCGAGTTGGTGGTCTCCGCCGCTGCCACAGCCCGGCCGACCACCTGCGCGGCCTCGTTGGCGTTGTGTGAGATCTCCCGGATGGAGGCCCCCATCTCCTCCGCACCCGCGGCCACGGTCTGCACGTTCCGGGAGACCTCCTCGGCTGCACCGGCGACGACGCTCGCCTGCGCCGAGGACTCCTCGCTGTCCGCTGCGATCCGGCGCGACACCCCGCCGACCCGGTCGCTGGTCGCCACCAGCTCGCCGGCGCTGCGTGCCACGTCGGCCATCGCCTCGCCCAGCCGGGCCAGTGCCTTGTTGGCGTAGGAGCCCAGCTCGCCGAGGCCGTCCTTGGCGGCGACGTCCAGCCGCTGGGTCAGGTCCCCGTCGGCGACCGCCGCGAAGACGCCGACGGCGTCGGCCATCGGACGGGTGATGCTGCGGGCGATCTGCCAGGCCACGACCACGGCGAGCGCCGTGGCCGAGGCGCACAGCAGCACCATGGTCAGCAGGAACCCGCCGACGATGCCGCGGGCCTCGGTGGCCTCGACCTGGTTCTTGGCCTCCTCGAGGTCGATGAGCACGTTGATCGTGCGCAGCCACTCGATGAACAGCGGCTTGGCCTGGGTCGTGAGCAACGTGAGGGCCTGCTGGGTGTCACCGGCCACGCGTAGCTCGACGACCTGCTCGATGACCGGCAGGGTCCGGCTCTGGACGTCCTCGATGTCCGCGAGCGCGTCCCGCTCCTCCTGGTCGACCTTCGTGTCGTCGGCGAAGATCTCGGCGAGCGGAGCGGCGGAGTCGCTGTACTTCCCCGCCAGCTCGTCGATCAGGTCGATCTCGGCCTGCACCTCGGCGGGGGAGCCGGCGGTGACGACGTCGCGCAGGGCGATGGCGCGGTCGTGGACGCTGCCGCGGAAGTTGATCGCGTAACGCTGCTTGACGGAGTTGAGGTCGTTGATGACGGTCAGCCGGTCGCTGACCTGCTCCACGCGGCTGACGCCGAGCGCGGTGACGGCGATCATGCTGAGGACGACGATGAGGAAGCCGGCCGCCAGTCGCTGGCCGACACTGAGGCGGTGCAGTCCCACAGGTGACTCCCGTCCGGGGTGGTGCTCGGCGCATGCTGCGCCGGCGATGGCTCATGCATCGGTAGGGACGCCACAGAACTGCAGTCGTGCTCGGGAGAGATGCGGCCACCGCCTCCGGACGGACCACATGTCGACCGCACCGGTCATGCCCCCGTCAACGCGAGGGCGGAGACGTAGGTGGCAGCCGCTGCCCCCACCCCCAGGACGACGGAGGCGAGCAGATGTCCCAGGCCCCGGGCGAGCTGCCGCTGCTCGACCATCCGCAGGACGTCGGCGCTGGCGGTGGAGAAGGTGGTCAGGGTGCCGCAGAAGCCGGTGCCCACCAGGGCGACGACGCCCGGGGGAGTGGTGGCGGCCCCGAGCACCAAGCCGAGCAGCGCGCTGCCGACGACGTTGACGGCCAGCGTCCCCCACGCCGGGTCCCGCCCGCCGCGCGCGGCCAGCCGGATGACCAGCAGCCGCAGCGGGGCGCCGGCCAGCGCGCCGGCCGCCACCAGCAGCGGCGTCACCGGGTGCGACCCCGCACCGCCAGCGCCCCGGCCGCCACGGCGAGCACCCCGCCGAGGACCGAGACCAGCACGTAGCCGGCGGCGAGCACCGGAGCACCGGCCTCGACCAGCCCGACGGCCTCGACCGCGAACGCCGAGTACGTCGTGTAGCCGCCGAGCACGCCGACAGCGAGGAACGGCCGCACCCAGGCCGGCTCGGGGGAGCGGGCGATCAGGGCTGCGGCCAGCGCGCCCAGCAGCAGGCAGCCGGTGAGATTGACCAGCAGCGTGGCCCAGGGCCAGCCGCCGGGGGAGTGCGGCAGCGCCGTCGCCACCCCCCAGCGGGCCAGCGCCCCGAGGGCGCCGCCCAGTGCCGCGAACACGTACGACACGCCCACCCCCGAGGCACAGGAAGCT
>DASQNB010000544.1:0-1822 GCA_035645175.1 Geodermatophilus sp. | reverse complement strand
GGCGTACGAGTCGAACACCATGGTGTAGCTCGCCCGCCCCTGGGTGCGGCTGCGCAGGTCGCCCACGTAGCCGAACATCTCCGAGAGCGGGACCAGGGCCCGGACGACGCGGGCGCCGGAGCGCTCCTCCATCGCCTGGATGGTGCCGCGCCGGGAGTTCAGGTCACCGATGACGTCACCCATGTAGTCCTCGGGGGTGACGACCTCGACGGCCATCATCGGCTCGAGCAGGGCCGGGTTGGCCTTGCGGGCGGCCTCCTTGAAGACCATGGAGCCGGCGATCTTGAATGCCATCTCCGAGGAGTCGACCTCGTGGTACTGGCCGTCGACCAGCGTCGCCTTGACGCCGACGACCGGGTAGCCGGCGAGGATGCCGTACTGCATGGCGTCCTGCATGCCGGCGTCCACCGAGGGGATGTACTCCCGCGGGATGCGGCCACCGGTGACGCCGTTGACGAACTCGTACGTCGGGCCGTCGCCGGTCACCTCCAGCGGCTCGATGGTCACCTGGACCTTGGCGAACTGCCCGGACCCACCGGTCTGCTTCTTGTGGGTGTAGTCGTACTTCTCGACCGCCTTGCGGATGGTCTCGCGGTAGGCGACCTGGGGCTTGCCGACGTTGGCCTCGACCCGGAACTCACGCCGCATGCGGTCGACCAGGATCTCCAGGTGGAGCTCACCCATGCCGGAGATGACCGTCTGACCGGTCTCCTCGTCGAGGCGGACCTGGAAGGTCGGGTCCTCCTCGGCCAGCTTCTGGATGGCCGTGCCCAGCTTCTCCTGGTCGCCCTTGGTCTTCGGCTCGATGGCGACCGAGATGACCGGCGCCGGGAAGGTCATCGACTCGAGGATCACCGGCTTCTGCGGGTCGCAGAGGGTGTCACCCGTCGTCGTCTGCTTCATGCCGTTGACCGCGACGATCTGACCGGCGCCCACGCCCGTGCGCTCTTCGCGCTTGTTGGCGTGCATCTGGTAGATCTTGCCGACCCGCTCCTTGCGGTCCTTGGTGCTGTTGAGCACCGGGGACCCGGAGTCCAGCCGCCCGGAGTACACGCGGATGTAGGTCAGCTTGCCGAGGTGCTGGTCGGTCTGGATCTTGAAGGCCAGCGCCGAGAACGGCTCGTCCTCGTCGGCGTGCCGCAGGACCTCGGTCTCGCCGTCCATGGCCGTGCCGACGATCGCGCCGACGTCCAGCGGGCTGGGCAGGTAGTCCACGACGGCGTCGAGGAGCGGCTGCACGCCCTTGTTCTTGAACGCGGTGCCGGTGAGCACCGGGTTGACCTGCGCGGCGATGGTCGCCTTGCGGATCGCGGCCTTGATCGTCTCGACGGAGATCTCCTCGCCGCCGAGGTAGGCCTCCATGATCGCGTCGTCGTTCTCGGCCACGCCCTCGAGCAGCTTCTCGCGGTACTCGGCGGCCTGGTCGGCGAGCTCGGCCGGGATCTCCTCGACCGCGTAGTCCTCGCCCATCTTCGTCTCGCCGCGCCAGGTGAGCGCCTTCATCTGCACCAGGTCGACGACGCCGACGAAGTCGGCCTCGGCACCGATCGGCAGCTGCAGCACCAGCGGGTTGGCGGCCAGCCGCTCGACCATCATGTCGACGCAGCGGAAGAAGTTCGCGCCGGTGCGGTCGAGCTTGTTGACGAAGCACATGCGCGGGACGCCGTACTTCTCCGCCTGCCGCCAGACCTGCTCGGTCTGCGGCTCCACGCCGGCGACCCCGTCGTAGACCGCGACCGCACCGTCGAGCACCCGCAGGGACCGCTCCACCTCGACGGTGAAGTCGACGTGCCCGGGGGTGTCGATGATGTTGATGTCGTGG
>DASQNB010000543.1:0-9017 GCA_035645175.1 Geodermatophilus sp. | reverse complement strand
TGCGCATCGACGCCGCCGCCGGCTCGGTGGGGACCAACGAGGAGGAGCTGGTCGTCGACGGCGTCCCGCGCGCCGAGGGCGACCGGCTGCGCGCGCGGCTGCTGACCCGCCGGCCCGCCGGGGCACCGGGGGGCCAGCCGGAGGATGGGGCGGACGGCGGAGCGCAGCCGGCCGAGGAGGAGATCGCCCGCTTCCACCCACGCTGGCTGCTCTACGCGCCGCTGGTGGGCAGCTACCTCGTCGTCCCGCTGGCCGCAGTCGGCACGCTGTTCCGGCTGGTGCAGGAGCTGCCCGACGCCGTCGTCCCGGACATCGCGGGCCCGGAGCCCTCGCCGCAGGTGCTCGTGGCCGCGCTGGTCGCCGCGGTGCCGGTGCTGGCGCTGGCCGCGGTGGTCGGGGCGGCGGTCGTCAACTGGGGCTACCGGCTGGTGCGGCGCGGCGGGTCGCTGGTCGCCGTCCGCGGGCTGCTCACCCGGCGGCACACCGAGCTGGAGGTCGACCGGATCCGCGGTGGCACGCTCAGCGAGGGCCTGGGCATGCGCTGGGTCCGCGCCGCGCGGGTGAACGCGCTGGTCACCGGCCTCGGGCAGGCCAACCGGCGCGGTCAGCTGCTGCCGCTGGGCCCGCGCACCGAGGCGCTGCGGCTGCTCGGCCGGCTGGTCGAGGACCCCGGCCCGCTGACCGGCCACCCGCCCGCGGCGCTGCGCCGCCGGCTGTTCCGCGCCCTGGCCGCCGGGCTGCTGGTCACCGCGGGCGGGGCGTGGGCGGCCGCCGCCCTCGGCTGGTGGTGGGTGCCGGTGGCCGGCGTGGTCCTCACCGTGCTGGGCGTGCCCATGGGGATCGGCCGGTTCCGCGCGCTCGGGCACGGGGCCGGGCCGCGGTCGTTCAGCGTGCGCAGCGGCTGGCTGGTGCGCGAGCAGGCGGTCCTGCAGCGCCGCGCCGTCGTCGGCTGGCAGGTGCGGCAGAGCATGCTGCAGCGGCGCGCCGGGCTGGCCACCGTCGTGGCCTGCGTGGGCGCCGGCAGCGGCGGCTACGCCGCGGTGGACATGGCCGCCGCGGACGTGCCCGGCTTCACCGCGGCGGCGTCGTCCGGTACCTGGGCGGGGACGCTGCCCCCCTAGCCCGGCCGTCCGCGCGTGTCGATCACCGTCGCGGGTAGCGGGGCGGTGATGAGATGCGGGCCCACACCGGCGCGGAACTCAGCCCTGCCTGCCGTCGCCGCGCAGGTGGACCCGTCCGGCCAGCGCGGCGGCCTCGACCCGCGTGGCCACGCCCAGGGACCGCAGCAGCGCCGCCACCAGCCGTTTCGCCGTCCGCTCGGACACGTGCAGCGTCGTGGCGATCTCCACGGTGCTCGTGCCTTCGGCCACCAGCCGCCACAGCCGGCGCTCGTCAGCCGTGAGCCGCTCGGCGAGGCCCTGCTCGCCCGACGGCGCGGAGTCCTCGAGCAGCCGGCGCAGCAGGTCCTCGGGGATCACCGACCAGCCGTCGAGCACCGCCAGCAGCGGGCGCACCAGCGCCTCGGGGTCGGCGGTCTTGGGCAGGAATCCCGCGGCCCCCGCCCGCAGCGCCTCCAGGATGGCGTCCTCCTCGGCCTGACCGGACAGCGCCACGATCCGCACCGTCGGGTCCGCCCGGCGGATCGCCGCGATCGCGCGGGTACCGCCCGGCGGCGGCATGTGCAGGTCCACGACGGCGACGTCGGCGTGGTGCCGGCGGACCATCGCGGCGGCCGCCGACGCGTCGTCGGTCGTCGCCACGACGCGGACCCGCCCCTCGCTCACCCCCGGCAGCAGCAGGGCCAGGCCCCGGCTGAACAACGGGTGGTCGTCGACGAGCACGACGTCGACCTCGGGACGGCGCTCAACCCCGGCGTCGGTCTGCTCCATCTCTCCCCAGCCGATCGGCTGCGCCGGCGCTGCTGACCGGACGTACCACGGAGGTGCCCATGACCCTCGCCGCCAACCCACCCATCCCCGTCGAGCCCGGCCGGGTGCTGCCCGCCCTGCGTCGCCTGCTGCGGCGCCGCACGGACGCGGGAGCCGACGCGCCCGACGTCCCGGAGCCGACCGAGGCGCTGGTGCGGGCGCTGTGCCACGACATGCGCTCGCCGCTGGCCTCGCTGGAGGCGCTGCTGGGGGCGCTGGACCGGCCCGCCGGTCCGTCGGCCGACCCCGGGGAGGTGCTGGAGCTGGCCCGCGCGCAGACCGCGCACCTGGCCTCCATGCTGCGGACGGCGGCTGCCACGGGCGGGGCCGCGCCGCTCGGCCGGGGGACGCGGCGGCTGGGGGACGTCGTCCGCGCATCGGTGGCCGCCTCGGGGCTGCCCGCCGCCCAGCTGACCGTGCGCTTCTGCCCGCACGCCGAGGAGGTGGCCGTCGCCGACGCCCGCGTGCAGCGGATCCTCACCAACCTGCTGGAGAACGCCCACCGGCACGGGGACGGCGCCACGGTGCTGCTGTCGGTCCGGTGTCGCCGCGGCTGGGTCGACCTGGCGCTCACCCAGGCCGTCGTCCGCCCGGAGCGGCTGCTCGGGCACCTGCGCACCGACTCCCCGCCGCCGGACCTCACGGGTCTGGGTCTGTGGTCGGTGAAACGGCAGACCGGCGAGCTCGGCGGCCGGATCGTGTGGGCCGACGACGGGACGGCGCTGACGCTCACCGTCCAGCTACCCGACCGCTGAAGGCCGCTCAACTGGCCGCGGTGTCGTCGGTGCCAGGAGTGGGAGCCGGAGGCCGACGGACAACATGGCACCGGCGGGCCACCGCTCGGCACGGGCGGGCCACCCGGCGCGGGCAGATCCCTGGTGTCACCGCATCAGCGGTGGCGCGACGACGCCAGGGAGCATCGATGTTCACGCACACCCACGCCCTGCAGTACGAGGCCAAGCCCGACGGCCCCGACCCGGACTTCGCCAAGAAGATGCAGGAGATCCTCGGCGGCCAGTGGGGCGAGATGACCGTCGCCACGCAGTACCTGCTGCAGGGCTGGAACTGCCGGCTGCCCGGCAAGTACAAGGACATGCTCCTGGCCATCGGCACCGAGGAGCTGGCCCACGTCGAGATGATCGTCACGATGATCGACCGGCTGCTCGACCACGCGCCGCTCAAGCCCGACGCGGCCGACCGCACCAACGAGGCCGCCGCCGGTTACGGGCAGCACAACCCGCAGCACCTGATCGCCAACGGCCAGGGCGCGTCGTACATCGACAGCATGGGCAACCCGTGGACCGGCGCGTACGTCACCGCCAGCGGCAACCTCATGGCCGACTTCATGTACAACGCCACCGCGGAGATGCAGGGCCGGCTGCAGGTGTCCCGGCTGTACAACATGACCGACGACCCCGGGGTCAAGGACATGCTGCGGTTCCTCATCACCCGCGACCACATGCACCAGCAGCAGTGGCTGGCGGCGTGCGAGGAGCTCAAGTCCGACGGGATCGAGGGCATCCCGGTGCCGGAGGCGTTCCCGCTCGAGGAGGAGGTCGGCGACCTCGGCTACACCTTCATCGACGCCTCCGACGGCCCCGAGGCCTCGGCCGGGCGGTGGGCGTCGGGCCCGTCGGTCGACGGCCGCAGCGAGTTCCGCGCTCGCCCGATCGAGGCGACGGCGGACGCCCCGATCCTCCCGCCCGGCGACCCGCGGCTGTTCTCGACGCCGCAAATCCCAGGGCAGTCGCTGCTGCAGAAGGCCAAGGACATGCTCAAGTGAGCTGAGCAGCCCACCCGTCCTGCGCCGTCGCCGCGCCGGCGGTCCGGGTCCTCCCGACCCGCACCGCCGGCCGGCGGGACGCCTCCCTCCCGGAGGAGAGCACCGTGCACCTGTCCGTCCCCGCCGTCCTGCTGACGGTGGTCTACGCCGCGGCCCTCGCCGTCGCGGTCACCGCGCCCGGCCAGCACCTGGTCGCCGGCCTGGTCGTCCTCACCGGCCTGGTCACCCGCTGGGCCGTCCGCCACCGCCGCACCCACGCCGTCCCGGCCGCTGTCGCGACCGCCGACACCGTCCTGGCACCCGACGCCGCCCCGGCCCGGGCCGCCGCCGCCTGAGCCCGGAACGCGCGAGGCGCGCGCCCCCGATGTGGGGACGCGCGCCAACGCGACCGACTGGAGCGGCCCGGCTCTCGGGACCCGCCACGAGCGGAGCGAGTGGTGGGCAGGAGCCGGGTCCTTCCTCAGTGCTGGACGGCCTTCTCCGCACCGATCCCGGTGAACGCCCGCACCTCCAGCTCGGCCCACTTGGGCGCGTCCGGCTTCTCCTTGGAGAGCACGGTGCCCAGCCAGCCGAGGAAGAAGGACAGCGGGATCGACACCAGGCCCGGGTTGTTGAGCGGGAACCAGGAGAAGTCCACGTTCTGGACCAGCGAGGGGCTGACGCCGGTCACCGGGTTCACCGGCGCACCGGACACCACCGGCGAGAAGATGATCAACGTGATGCACGCGATCAGACCGCCGTACATCGACCACAGCGCGCCCTGGGTGGTGAACCGCCTCCAGAACAGCGTGTAGAGGATGGTCGGCAGGTTCGCCGAGGCCGCCACCGCGAACGCCAGCGCCACCAGGAAGGCGATGTTCAGCCCGGCCTGCAGCGCCAGGATGCCCAGGCCGATCGAGATGGCCCCGATGACCACGGCGGTGATCCGGGCGACCTTGACCTCCCCGTTCGGCGACACCTTGCCCTTCTTGATGACCGACGCGTAGACGTCGTGCGCGAAGGACGCCGAGGCGGTGATCGTCAGGCCCGCGACCACGGCGAGGATCGTCGCGAAGGCGACACCGGCGATGATGCCGAGCAGCACCGTGCCGCCCAGCTCGAAGGCCAGCAGCGGCGCCGCGGCGTTGACCGCACCCGGTGCGCCGAGGATGGTCTCCGGCCCGACCAGCGCGCCGGCTCCGTAGCCGATCACCAGGCTGAACAGGTAGAAGATGCCGATCAGCCAGATCGCCCAGACCACCGAGCGACGGGCGTCCTTCGCCGTCGGCACGGTGTAGAAGCGCATCAACACGTGCGGCAGGCCCGCCGTCCCCAGGACCAGGGCCAGAGCCAGCGAGATGAAGTCGAGCTGGGAGATGCTGGTCGCGCCGTACTGCGCCCCCGGGGCGAGGACGTCCCGGCCCTCCACGGCGTTGACCACCGAGTCGCCGAGCAGCGCCGAGAGGTTGAAGCCGTACAGCGCGAGGACCCACAGCGTCATCACCAGCGCGCCGGCGATGAGCAGCGTGGCCTTGATGATCTGCACGTACGTGGTACCGCGCATGCCGCCGACCAGCACGTAGACGATCATCAGGGCGCCGACGAGGACGACGACGATCGCCTGGGCCGCCTCGCCGGTGACGCCGAGCAGTAGGGTCACCAGCCCGCCGGCGCCGGCCATCTGGGCCAGCAGGTAGAACAGCGACACCGCCAGCGTCGAGATCGCCGCGGCCGTGCGCACCGGGCCCTGCCGCATCCGGAAGGCCAGGACGTCGGCCATCGTGAACCGCGCGGTGTTGCGCATCAGCTCGGCCACGAGCAGCAGCGCGACCAGCCAGGCGACGAGGAAGCCGATCGAGTAGAGGAACCCGTCGTAGCCGTAGACGGCGATGGCGCCGGTGATGCCGAGGAAGGACGCCGCCGAGAGGTAGTCACCGGCGATCGCCAGGCCGTTCTGGGTGCCGCTGATGTTGCGGCCGGCGGCGTAGTAGTCCGCGGCGCTGGCGTTGGTGCGGCTGGCCCGGAAGGTGATGACCAGCGTGACCGCCACGAAGGCGGCGAAGATCGAGATGTTGATCGCCGGGCTGCCGATGGTGGCGCTCTCGGCGGCGTTCAGGTCAAGCACGCGAGGTACCCCCGGTCATCGACGTGTCGTCGCCGCGCGCGCCGCCGGCGTACTCGTGGTGCTCGAGCCGCCCCCGCATCTCGTCGGAGATGGGGTCGGTGCGCCTGTTGGCGTGCGCCACGTAGAGGTGCGTGATGACGAACGTCGACACGAACTGGCCCAGCCCCAGCAGGATGCCGAGGTTGACGTTGCCGAACACCGGCGTAGCCATGAAGTCCGGCGCGTAGGTCGAGAGCAGGACGTAGAGCAGGTACCAGGCCAGGAAGGCCACGGTCATGGGGAACGCGAAGCGGCGGAAGCGCCGCTTCAGCTCGACGAACTCCGGGGAGTCCTGGGCATGGGCGTACTCCTCCGGCGTGAGCAGCCTGCGTTCTGCGGGTGGTGTCACGGTGCGTTCTCCCTGCTGTACGGGGTCACCCTGCGAATGGGTGATCGCGGTCACTCTAGAGACAAGGCGACCGATCGTGTGCCGCAGGAGACCAATTCGTTGTGTGCGACCGACATCGCTCACCCAGACGTGCGCTGACCGTAACCGGGTGGGAACCCGGCGGCGCTGCAATGGGGCATGGCTCCATCCGCGAGGACGACGACGGGCTGGGTCCCGGTGGCGCGCGCCGCCGAGGTCGGGACGACGCCACTGCCGGTCGGTGCCGGCGGGCGCGCATACGTGCTGGTCCGGCTGCGCCCGGGGGGCGAGGTGAGCGCCTTCCCGGCCCGGTGCCCGCACCGGCTGGTGCCGCTGAGCGCCGGCACGGTGGTCGACGGACGGCTGACCTGCCCGTACCACGGGTGGCAGTTCGACGGCGAGGGCCGCTGCGTCTCCATCCCGTCCCTGGGACCCGACGGGACGGCGCCCCCGCGGGCGGACCTCCCGGTGCCCTGGGCGGTCGAGGAGCGGCACGGCTGGGTGTGGCAGGCCCCCGAGCGGACCGTCGTCCCCACGCCCCCGCGCCCGACGGCCGACACGGTCGCCGAGCCGGTCCCAGCCCCGCCGGCGCCGGACGGACCGGTCCTCGGCAACCTCGACCCGGCGCTGGAGACGGCGTGGCACCCGGTGGCGCTGTCCAGCGAGCTGCGGCCCGGCGGCTGGCTGCAGGTCCGGCTGCTCGGCCGGACCTGGACGGTGCGCCGCACCGACCGCCTCGAGGTCGACCCGCCGGCGTACGGCGTCCGCGAGCGGCTCGGCGTGGTGTGGCTGGCCCCCGCCGAGCCGCGCGACGTCCCGCTGGAGGTGCCCGAGGACGGCGACCGGCGCCACGTCCCCGGCTGGCTGCAGCCACAGCGCTCGCCGGGGACGGCGGGCGTGCTGGCCGACGCCTTCCTCGACGTCGCGCACGCCCCGTTCCTGCACGCGGGCACCTACGCCGCGGCCGACCACCCGGAGGTGCCCGCCCACGAGGTCCAGCTCGAGCCGGGCGGCTTCCGCAGCGTGCACGAGGAGTGGTTCGACAACCCGACCGACCCGGGCGTGGCCACCGGCGAGCGGCCGCTGCGCCAGCGCCGGCGCGCGACCTACGTGTACCGGGCGCCCTTCCAGCTGCTGCTGCGCCTGGAGTTCCTCGACTCCGGCGCGGTCACGACCGTCCAGTACCTGCTCCAGCCCGAGGACGCGGACTCCACGCGCGTCTACACACGGCTGCTGCTGTCCGCGGGGGCGGGCAACCCGCTGCCCGCGCCGGCCGACGTCGAGCGCGAGGTGGCCTTCGAGCAGCGGGTGCTCGGCGAGGACCTCGCGCTGCTCGCCCACCTGGCCGGCCAGGGACTGCCGCTGGCCGTGCGCGACGAGCTGCACGTGCGCGCCGACCGGCTGGGCGTGGCCCTGCGCCGGGCGCTGTGCGACTTCACCGTCTCCGTGCCGCAGGAGGGCTGCAACGCGGCGTGAGGGCGGCCGGCCCATCCGGCACGGCCCTCACCGATCCGCCGGCAGCTGCTCCCCGCAGGCGGCGCAGCGGACCGGCGGGTCGACGTCGGCGAGCCGGCCGCACGCCGGGCACACCCGGCGCAGCCAGCAGGCCGGGTCGCCGCCGTCGTCGTCCGGGGCCGCCGGCCGCGCGTCGTCGGTCACGGGGCCATGGTCGGACGCCGGGCCCCGCCCGGCAACCGTCCCGGGACGCCGCCGGACCGGCCGCGCCACCCTCCCGGAGGACGCCGCCCGTCCGCCCGCGGCTGGGATGCTGGCGGTCGTGCCGTCCTCTGCCGCCCGCCGCACCGCGCTCGCCCTCGCCACCACCCTCGCCGGACCCGCCACGTGGGTCGTCCGCGCCGCCTGGGGCCTGCCCACCGCCCTGGGCGCCAGCCAGCGGCACGTCCGGCCCTACGTCGCCGGGTCGCCGCAGTTCTCCGAGGGCCGCTTCCACAACCGGATCAGCACGCCGGCGCGGCCCCCGGCCAACGCCCAACGCGGCCTGCTGCGGCAGGTCCACGAGGAGCGGGACACCGGCCTGCCGGCGCGCCCGGTGCCGCTGCGCCGTCCGGAGCTGCCAGCGCAGGCGGCCGAGCTCGCGGTGACCTGGTTCGGCCACTCCAGCGCGCTGCTCGAGGTGGACGGCCGCCGGGTGCTGGTCGACCCGGTCTGGGGCGAGCGGGTCTCGCCGTCCCCCCTGGTCGGGCCCACCCGGCTGCACCCGGTGCCCCTGCCGGTGGAGCAATTGCCGCAGGTCGACGCCGTCCTGGTGTCGCACGACCACTACGACCACCTGGACCTGCCCACGGTGCGCGCGCTGCTGCGCACGCAGAGCGCGCCGTTCGTCGTCCCGCTCGGGCTGGGCGCGCACCTGCGCGGTTGGGGCGTGCCGGAGGAACGGGTCGTCGAACTCGACTGGGACGGCGCGGTGCAGCTCGCCGGCCTGACCCTCACCTGCACCGAGGCGCGACACTTCTCCGGCCGGTTCCTCACCCGCGACACGACGCTGTGGGCCTCCTGGGTGGTCGCGGGGCCGCGGCACCGGGTCTTCTTCGGGGGCGACACCGGCTACACCCCGGCCTTCGCCGCGATCGGCGCCCTGCTGGGGCCCTTCGACCTCACGCTGCTGCCGATCGGCGCCTACAACGACGCCTGGGCCCTCATCCACATGACGCCGGAGGAGGCCGTCCGGGCGCACGGCGACCTCGGTGGCGGGCTGCTGGTGCCGGTGCACTGGGCGACGTTCAACCTGGCCTTCCACCGGTGGGCCGAGCCGGTGCAGCGACTGGTCGCCGCGGC